>NZ_JBWKQZ010000033.1:0-110724 GCF_059419025.1 Cupriavidus sp. GW821-FHT07C08 | reverse complement strand
GGCAAGGTGCTGTCCTCGACCACCAAACGATCAGCCAACCGTGCGCGTCAGGCGTTGAAGATGGCGGCGATGAGCCTGGCCCACAGCGACTCCGCACTCGGCGCGTTCTACCGCCGGCTGGGCACTCGCATGGACAAGCCGCGCGCCAACACGGCTGTTGCCCACAAGCTCGCGAGAATGGTCTACTTCATGCTGACCCGTGGTGAGGCTTTCGTCGATCAGGGACAGCAGCGCTACGAAGAAGAACAGCGCCAGCGCAGCATCGCCGCCCTTAAACGGCGTGCCGCCGCGCTGGGCGTCCAGCTCAATCCAGTGGAGGTGGCCGCATGAATCCAGCCCCCTTCAGTTCCGTTTCTTGAGAGCCCCGCCGGGCCGAAGCCAGGCTGCCATGACCCCACAGTTCCATCCGCTGCGCGTGGCGCAGGTGCGCCCCGAGACCGCCGACACCATCTCGATCGCCTTCGAGGTGCCGGACGCGCTGCGCGATGCCTACCGCTTCACCCAGGGCCAGTTCCTGACGCTGAAGGCGCCGGTCGACGGCAAGGACCTGCGCCGCTCCTACTCGATCTGCTCGGCCGTGCAGGACTACGACGCGCACGGCGAGCTGCGCGTGGCGGTCAAGCTGGTCGAGGACGGACTCTTTTCCACGCACCTGCATGACTCCATCACCCCGGGCCAGGTGATCGACGTGATGACCCCCGACGGGCGCTTCCACGTGCCGCTCGATGCCAGCGCCGCACGCCACTACGTGGCCTTTGCCGCCGGCAGCGGCATCACGCCGGTGCTGTCGCTCGTCCGCACCACGCTGCAGGCCGAGCCACACAGCCGCTTCACGCTGGTCTATGGCAACCGCAACGTCGACAGCATCATCTTCTCCGAGGCGCTGGAAGACCTGAAGAACCAGTATCTGGCGCGCTTTACGCTCTACCACGTGCTGTCGCGCCAGCCGCAGGAGGTGGACCTGCTGCACGGCCGGCTCGACCATGCCCGCGTGACGGCCTTCCTGCAGACCCTGATCCCGGTGGAAGACATCGACGCGGCCTTTGTCTGCGGGCCGGCCTCGATGATCGACGAGGCCGAGGCGGCGCTGCGCGACGCCGGCCTCGACCCGCACCGCATCCACGCCGAGCGCTTCGGCGTGCCGCTGGCCCAGGCCAGGCGCAAGCCGGCCCCCGCGCACGCCGACCATGCCGGCACCGCCGAACTGGTGGTGGTGCTCGACGGCAAGCAGCACAGCATGCGCCTGCCGCTGGAAGACGCCAACGTGCTCGACACCGCGCTGGCCGCCGGGCTGGACCTGCCCTACGCCTGCAAGGGCGGCGTCTGTTGTACCTGCCGCGCCAAGGTGCTGGAAGGCCAGGTGGAGATGGAAAAGAACTACACGCTCGAGCCGTGGGAGATGGAAAAGGGCTTCGTGCTCACCTGCCAGGCACGGGCGCTCACACCGCGGGTAGTGGTCAGCTACGACGAACGCTGATCGGGGCACGCCGGCGCGTGCGTATACAGACAATTGCCGACATTGGCCAGCACGGGCCGTGACTACAATGGCGGCAGGCGGCTTCCTGCTGGCGCGATGCTTGCAGGGCAGTGACCGGGCGGGCGGCGACCCCGCCTGTCGCATCGCCGCCGCGGCGGTGCCAGCGAACCGTCCCACCCATATACAATCACGGCCATGCAATATATCCACGTCGTCAATGGTGATGTAGCAGGCACGACCCTGCGCCAGGCCCTGGCCCAGGCTGCGCGGCCGGACCCTGTCGTGGTGCTGCGCGACGACCTGGCGGTGGGACCGCTGGCCGACATCGACAGCACCGGCCTGATCCGCTCCGGCTTCTGGCAGCGGGTCGCCCCGCATACGGACATCGATTTCGGCGCCGAGATGCGCCAGGCGCTGGACCAGCTCCAGGCGCTGCGCCAGGACGACATGGAAGTGGCCATCTGGCACGGCCAGAGCGCGGCCGACCAGCTGATGCTGCGCCGGGTGGTATTCCACCTGTACCAGGCGCCGCAGCGGATCAATGAAGTCGCCATGGACCTGCGCGAGCTGGAAATGCCCGCGCAGGGCAACCTGGCGGCGATCGGCATGTACACGCCCGCGCGGCTGGCGCGGCGCTTTTCCACCATCGCCCCGGTCTCGGTGCTGCGCCTTGGCCGCCTCGGCTACGAGTGGCAGCAGAACGTCAAGGAAAACGCCGACGTGCGGCTCTGGAAGGGAAACACGCTGGTGCCGGCGGCGTACCACACCATCGACGAGATCATCATGGAACGCGCCCCGTCCGAGTGGACGCCCGCGGCGCAGATGGTGGGCAGCGTGATGGGCGCGATCGAAGGTCTGCTGGCCAGCGACTGGTTCGTGTTCTGGCGCTGCCGCGAGCTGATCGCCATGGGCCAGCTGGTGCTGCGCGGCAATGCTGACTCGCTCGATACCTGCGAACTGCGCCGCCATGTCGGCAGCGGTGGCACCGGCGGCGAATAAACGAGAATATGGCCCGTACCAAGGCACCCGATTTCGAGGCGCAGCGCGAGCAGATCCTGGACCTGGCCGCCGCCGCCTTTGCCAACAGCAGCTACCCCAGCACCTCGATGGCCGACCTGGCCGCCGCCTGCGGCACCTCCAAGGCGCGGCTGTACCACTATTACGAGAGCAAGGAAGCGATCCTGTTCGACCTGCTGGACCGCTACACGCGCCGGCTGATGCTGCTCGTCACTGAAGTGGAGGCCGACGCCGAGCGCCACGCGCGCACCGACAAGGCAGCCTTCGGCAACCTGATCCGTGCCTTCCTGGCCGAGTACGAGACCTCGCAGACGCGCCATATCGCGCTGATCAACGACGTCAAGTTCCTGGCCGAGACCCAGCGCGACCTGATCCTGGGCCGCGAGCGCGACGTGGTCGCGGCCTTCTCGCGCCTGCTGCGCCGGGCCTACCCGGAGCGCGTCACGCGCGAGAACCAGACCGCGCTGACCATGACCATCTTCGGCATGATCAACTGGACCTTCACCTGGCTCAAGCCGGGCGGCCGGCTGTCCTATGCAGCGTTTGCCGAGATGGTGGTCGACCTGCTCGAAGGCGGCCTGCCCGGCCGGGCCGCGGCCGTGCGCTGACGCGGCGCTGGCCCGCCGCCCTGCCGCTCACATCCACTCGGCCTCTTCGCGCTGGCGCCGCTGCTCGCGGTCCTGGCGGAACATCTCTTCCAGTTCGTCGCGCGCCTGGCGTGCCAGCGAGACCAGCTTCTTCTGGTCGGTGTAATGCGGATAGAAGCGGTCGATCGCCTGGATGTTGTGGCGCCGGAAACGCAGGGCCACGTTGCGGGCCTCGGCCGGATCGAAGCCCAGCCCCTCCAGCACGCGGCGCCCCAGCATCAGCGAGCCCTCGAACATCTCGCGCTCGAACAGATGCACGCCGCGGTCCTTGAGCTGGTAGACATGCGACACGTGGCGCGCCCGGGCGTAGATCTGCAGTTCCGGAAAGCGCTGGCGCACGCGGTCGATCAGTTCCAGGCCCTCGTCCATGCCGTCGATGGCGACCACCAGGATGCGCGCGTCGGCAATGCCCGCGGCCTCCAGCAGGTCCAGCCGGGTGGCGTCGCCATAGAAGACCTTGAAGCCGTACTGGCGCAGGAACTCGATCTGGTCGGGGTCGTGGTCCAGCACTGTCACGCCCACGCCCTGGGTGTACAGCAGGCGGCCGACGATCTGGCCGAAGCGCCCGAAGCCGGCGATCAGCACCGGATTGTGCTGCGGCGTGATGGTTTCGTCCGGCCGGGCCTTGCCGCTGCCCAGGCGCGGCGCCACCAGCCGGTCATAGGCCAGCAGCAGCAAGGGCGTGGCCACCATCGACAGCGCCACCACCAGCACCAGCAGGGCCTCGGTCTCGCGCGGCAGCAGGCCGGCGGTGCCGGCCACGCCGAACACCACGAAGGCGAACTCACCGCCCTGCGAGATCAGCAGCGCAAACAGCAGCCGCTGGCCGCGGGCGATGGCGAAATACCGCGCCAGTAGCACCAGCAACGCGGTCTTGGCAACCACGAAGGCGGCCACCAGACCCAGCACCAGCCAGGGCGAGCGCGCCAGCACGGCAAAGTCGATCGACATGCCGACGGCCATGAAGAACAGGCCCAGCAGCAGGCCCTTGAACGGCTCCAGGTCGGCCTCGAGCGCGTGGCGGTATTCCGAATCGGCCAGCAGCACGCCGGCCAGGAAGGTGCCCAGCGCCATCGACAAGCCCACCGCGTCCATCATCAACGCAATGCCCACCACCAGCAGCAGCGCAAACGCGGTGAACATCTCGCGCATGTCGGTGCGGGCGATAAAACGCAGCGCCGGGCGCACCAGGTAGCGGCCGCCGGCCACCACCGCGCCGATCACCGCCACCGCCTTGCCTGCCGCCAGCCAGCCAGCCGCGCCCGGACCCGCGCCTTCGGCGCCCTGCGTGGCCAGCAGCGGCAACAGCGCGATCATCGGGATCGCGGCGATGTCCTGGAACAGCAGGATGCCGAAGCTGGCCGCCCCCGCCGGCGTGCCGAAAAGGTTGCGCTCGGTCAGTGTCGCCAGCGCGATCGCGGTGGACGACAACGCCAGCCCCAGGCCCGCCACCAGCGCCACCTGCCACGGCGCGCCCGCCAGCGCGGCCACCGCGCCGATCACCAGCGCGCAGGCGGCCAGCTGCGCGCCGCCGTAGCCAAAGATGCTCCGCCGCAGTGCCCACAGCTTGCGCGGCTCCAGCTCCAGGCCGATGACGAACATCATCAGCACCACGCCGAACTCGGAGAAATGCAGGATCGATTCGACATTGGTCACCAGGCGCAACGCAAACGGCCCGATCGCCGCCCCCGCCAGCAGGTAGCCCAGCACCGCGCCCAGGCCGCCGCGCCGCGCCAGCGGAACCGCCACCACCGCCGCCACCAGGAACACCAGCAGCGCAATCAGGAAATCGTGCTGGTTCATGCCTGTCCCCCCGCCGGCGCGGCGCCGGTGCCCAGCCGCCCGCAGACGTGGGCGATATGCTCGGCCAGCACCTGGGCGTCGGCATTGTTGGCGTCGTGCAGCACCACCGGCGGCAGCCAGTTCATGCCGCACAGCAAGGCGGTCTGCTCCAGCGGCAGCAGGAAGTCCCCGATCGGGTGGCCATGCGTGCCGTCCGGCCCGTAGGCATCGGCTGTGCCGCCGGTGCTCACCACCGCCAGCAAGGACTTGCCACGCAGCGCGGTGCCGCCGGGGCCATAGGCCCAGCCTGGCTCCAGCACCTCATCGAGCCACAGCTTGAGCAGCGCCGGCACGCTGTACCAGCGCACCGGGAACTGCAGCACGATGGTGTCAGAGACCGACAGCACGCGCTGCTCGGCGACGACGTCGATGTCATAGTCGACATAGTTCCGGTAGAGATCGCGTACCTGTACCTGCGGCAGCGCGGCCAGTGCATCGGCCAGCGGCCGGTTGACGCGCGAACGGCTGGGCAAGGGATGCGCGTAGATCACAACGATTGGGGGCTCGGTCATCAAAGGCGATCGGCTGGGCAAGGGAGCGGACGAATCTGCGGGGAAAGCGTGAAATTGTGGCGTTGCACCAAATCCACATCCGGCGCCCGGCAACAATTCATCACATTTTTTCAAGCTGTTGATTTTATTCGATTTTTATTGATGCTGTGACAAGACGGCGGCCTGCTGCGGCGCAGGAAGCTTACGCCGAACTGACAATTCCACTACAATACTTTTGGCGCCGCATCAAGATGGTGTTTCCCCCGAGTCTTGCACCGAGCCAGGGAAAAGTGCCTGGCGGAACACCAACGCAGTGCCTATTTTTATCTGTGACTGCACTAGGAAGGAAATAATCGTGAACCCGCTCGAACTGAGCAAGGCCGTCGGCGCACTGACCGACGAAGATCTGCGCAAGGCAGCCGAAGCCGCACAGGCCACCCACCGCGCCACCGTACTGGTGCGCGAGCTGGCGGCCCACCATCGCTCGCGCCTGCTGAAGCATTTCCTCGCCCTGGGCGAGGAGGATCGCCTGCTCCGTTTTGGCCAGTCCGTGGGCGACCACGTGATCGAAGCCTATGTCGACAGCATCGACTTCGACCATGACAGCGTGTTCGGCGTGTACGACGACAAGCTCGAACTGATCGGCGTAGGCCACTTCGCCAACCTGCGCGACAACGCCCAGGGCCGCGTGGCGGAGTTCGGCGTGTCGGTGTCGGGCAGCGCCCGCGGTCGCGGCATCGGCAGCGCGCTGTTCGAGCGTGCCGCGATCCACGGCCGCAACACCAACGTGCGCACGCTGTACATGCACTGCCTGTCGCGCAACGCCGCGATGATGCACATTGCCAAGAAGGCCGGCATGAAGGTCCAGTACGCCTACGGCGAGGCCGATGCCTATCTGGAACTGCCGCCGGCCGACACCGCCAGCCGCCTGACTGAAGCGCTGGACGAGCAGCTCGCCGACCTGGACTACGCGGTGCGCCGCAACCTGCGCGACGCGCGCCGCTTCGGACTGCGCTTCTGGCGCACCATGGTGCCGCAGAAGCACACCGCCTGAGCTCCGCGGGTCCGCTTATTGCTGGTTCCACGCCAACGGCGCATCGCCACGATGCGCCGTTTTTATTTGCGGCCTCAGGCTTGCCGCATCAGGCCGCGCCGCCTACCGGCAGCGCCGTGGTGTCCTTGATGCTTTCCAGCGCAAAGCTGGAACGCACGTCGATCACCGACGGGTGCGCCAGCAGCTGTTCCTGCATGAAGCGTGCGAAGTGCTCCATGTCTTCCACATAGACCTTGAGCAGCAGGTCCATTTCGCCGGTCATGGCGTGGCACGCGGCCACCTCCGGCCAGACCGCGATCGAGGCGCGGAACAGGTCCAGCGGTGCCTTGCCCTTGGGCGCGCCGCCATGCTTTTCCAGCCGGACATTGATATAGGCCAGCAGGCCAAGTCCGATCTTGTTGGGCTCCAGCAGCGCTGCGTACTGCCGGATCACGCCGATCTCCTCCAGCCGCCGGATGCGGCGCAGGCAGGGGCTGGGCGACAGGTTGACGCGCTCGGCCACTTCCAGGTTGGTCAACCGGCCGTTGGTCTGCAGCACTTCCAGGATCTTCCGGTCGATCTTGTCCAACTCCACCTTGCTCACGATATTGTTGCTCCGCAATATGTTTATTGGCAATTTTTTTGCGCAAATTTAGCAAGCCGTGCACAAATACGCAATTTTTTGTGTAATTACGTCCGATTCAGGGCCGCTTCTGGTGAGCTGACAGCCTTATCGGTCACTCGCGCGGCAGCCGGTCGGGCTGGGCAAACCTGGGCGGTGGCGCCACCGCAAATCGCGGCCGCGCCCCGCCAGCCGGAAGCAGGCAAGGATGGTGCCAAGCCCGGCAAACAGGGAAGCGGCATTCTACGGGCGTTTGCGGGCGAGGTCAGGTTCTTCCTGGTGCACGCATAAAGCGAACAGGCAAAGAAAAAGCGCGCGAACCCTAAGGCTCGCGCGCTTGGCGACGTCGCTGGCAGTGTCCGCTGGCGCGGCCCTGCCAGGGCCGGTCAGCCGCCGCTGGTGGATGGAGAGCCCGGTGCCGCGGGTGCCGGCTGGCCGCCCGGAGCCCCCTGGCCACGCGGGCCGCGGTCGCCGCGCTGCGAGTGTTCGCGATGCATCTTCTCCATGCCGGCGCGGATTTCGTCGCGGGTCAGCTTGCCGTCGTGGTTGGCGTCGAGCTGGTCGAAGCGCTTGGCCAGGCGCGGCAGGCCGGCGTTGGCCTCAGCCTTGGTCAGCGCGCCATCGCCGTTCTTGTCGGCAGCCTTGAATTTCTCGTCGAAGGCTGCCTGCATGCGCGCATGATGCTCGGCCATGGCGGCCTTGCGGTGCGCATCCATCTCGGCCTTGTCGATCTTGCCGTCGTGGTTGGTGTCGAGCTTGTTGAACCAGGCGTCGGCTTCCGCCTTGGAGATCGCGCCATCGCCGTCGGTATCGATCGACTTCATCCACATGCCGCCACCGTGGTGGTGATGGTGACCCATGCCGGGCTTGCCGGCCGGCGCAGCGGGTGCGGCGGGAACGCTGGCCTGGGCAAATGCGCCACCGGCGACCAGGAGGGCGGCCGATGCGGCCAGGAACTGCTTCAGGATCTGCGGCTTGTGATTGCGTTGCATGTCTTGCTCCTTTTCATCACGTTTGGCATGTACGGACTAGAACGCAGACGATGCGGGGAAGTTGGCGCTTTTAATACGATGTTACCCGGCTCACAGAAAGGCCTGCGCGCCGTAAGGGAACGCAAGCAAGCGCGAATATTTGGCGCCCGGAATCAGTCCTTCGGCGCCAGCTGGCCTTCGCCGGCCGCCTGCGGTGCCATCAGCGGCTGGTACTGGCGCGGATCGACCGGTTGCGGCTGCGGTTGCGCGGGCTGGGCCTGCTGCGCAGGCGCCTGGCCTTGCGGCTGCTGGGTCGGGAGCTGGCTCACGACCGGCGCCGGGGGCGGCATCGGCGTTGCCATCGGCGCCGCGGCGCCGGCGGGCGGCGTGGGCAAGGCACCGGCCGCTGCCGGTGCGCCGCGCGCGGCACCGGCCTGCAGCGGCAGCACGATTTCCTGACGCACGCCGCTGCGCTCGATCACCACCGCACGCTGGCGGATCTCCGCCAGCCGGATCTGCGGCGACAGCTCGGCGCCGGCTCGCACCGCCTTGGGCGGGCCGCCATCGATCGACACGATTGCCGCGCCCGCGCCGCCATCCACCTCGGCCACTACGCCGATCAGCTGCACGTCACGCGGGCCGCCCTGCGCCGAGCCGCCGAACAGCGTCGCGACCGCGCCGGTCTCGACCGCCTCGGTCTGGGCCACGCGCGCGCTCTGCGGCACCGGGATGGTACGCATCGCGCTGAAGGTCAGCACCCAGTAGGTGGCGAGCGCACACAGCGCGATAAATAGCACCAGGCTGGCCAGGCGCGGCAGCCAGGGCGCGGAGGCATTGAAGCGGAGCGATGGCCGGAGGGACAGTTGCATGGGATCGGGACCCTGGATACCCACAAGGCGGGCAAAGGCGCGTGAGCGCAGACGCGCCAAGCGTACCAGAGCCCCATGACACTGTCTGCCGTGCCGGTGCCGCCCCGCCGACGCTTAGAGCAGGTCGTCCAGCAGGTCCGGCCCGAACACTTCGCGCTCGATATGCGCCACCGGCACGCCCGCGCTGACCAGCGCATGGCGCTGCGCCTGCATGAAGCCGAGCGGTCCGCACAGGTAGAAGCTGCCGTCGACAAAGCGCTGCAGGTCGGGCTGGCGCAGCAGTTCGGCCACCGGCATGGTGCCGGCGTGGTCGTAGTCGCGGCCGGCAACGTCGCCCGCTTGCGGGGTTTCATAGCTGATGTGCGTGGCGAGCTGCGGCAGGCGTTCGCGCGCCCATTGCAGGTCGGCGCGATGGGCGTGGTGGCGGCCATCGCGCGCGGCATGGGCAAACAGCACCTGGCGCTGCGATCCCTGCGCGGCCAGCGTGCGCAGCACCGACAGCATCGGCGTGATGCCGATGCCGGCCGACAGCAGCACCAGCGGACGGCGCCCGTCGAGCGCCGGCGTGAACTCGCCGAACGGCGCGCTCACCTTGAGTTCCGTGCCCTCCTGGGCGTTGGCGTGCAGCCAGTTGGACACCGCGCCGGCCGGGGTGGTGCGGTCACCCGCCTCGCGCTTGACCGAGATGCGCCAGGTCGGCAGCCCGCTTTCGGCCGACAGCGAATACTGGCGCAGCTGGCGCTGGCCATCGTCGAGGCGCGCCTCGACGCTGATGTACTGGCCCGGGCGGAACGCACGCAGTGGCTGGCCGTCGGCGGCAGCCAGCGTCAGCGCCACCACCTGGTCGCCCTGCGCCTCGCGCCGCACCACGCGCACCGGCGTCAGCTCGCCGGCGGCCACGCCGGTGCGCTGGTACAGGCGCGCCTCGGCGGCGATCAGCTCGCCGGCCAGCAGCCAGTAGGCCTCGTCCCAGGCGGCCAGCAGCGGCGGCGTGGCGGCCTTGCCCAGCACCGCGGAGATGGCGCCCAGCAGGTGGCGGCCGACGATCGGGTAGTGCGCGGGCGTCAGGCCCACGGCCGCATGCTTGTGGACGATGCGCTCGAGCACCGGCCCCAGCGCCGCGGCGTTATCGATATTGGCCGCATAGGCGAACACGGCCGAGGCCAGCGACTGCTGCTGGCTGCCGTTGGCCTGGTTGCCCATGTTGAACATCTGCGTCAGCTCGGGCCGGTCCGCGAACATCTCGCGGTAGAAATGCGTGGTGATGGCCAGGCCGTGCTCGCGCAGCACGGGGACGCTTGCATCGATATAGGGGCGGGAAGCGGCGGACAGCATCAGGAAACACTCCGTTTTAAATCATGCAAATAAAATGCATGTTTTTGCTCAAAATAAAACCGGCTCTCGCCGGCCCGGGGCGGACAGGATCAGCTCAGGCCGAATGCCGGTTCAGGAAATCGCGATGCAGGCGGATGATCGACTCGGCCGTCTGGCTGCCGGTGACATCGGCCAGCGTGACGTCGTCCAGGGCGCGGTAGAAAGCCTGCTCGGCCACGTCCAGCGCGCGCTTCAGGCGGCAGTTGCCGTTCAGCGCACAGGGCGGGTTGTTGCAGTCGATCACCGCCTTGTGCCCTTCCAGCTCGCGCAGGATGGTGCCGATGGTCAGCCGCTCGGCGCCGGGACCCAGCTGCAGGCCGCCGTGGCGGCCCCGCGTGGCACTGATCCAGCCCAGCTTCGACAACCGCGCCGCCACCTTGACGAGGTGGTTGTGCGAGATGTCGAACTGCTGCCCCACCTCGGCAATGGTGATCGGCCGGCTGCCATCGCCACGGGCGACGTACATCAGCAGGCGCAACGCATAGTCGGAAAAGCGGGTCAGTTGCATCGTGTCGCCATCTTAAAAAAGATGCATCCAGGATGCAAGTTATTTCCCTGCCGGATGCCCGTCCTCAGTAACTGTGATCCGGATCAGACAATGCTGAGGTGCCGAAGGGGCCGCCCATAAAACAGTCATGTGGCGCCGGTTATACTGACTGGCGAACCCGGCCCGCCGCCCCCCAACCGGTGCGGGCCCAGCCATTCAAGCCAAGAGGTCCACCGACGATGCGCAGATTCACTCCCCAGATTGCCAGCCCCGTCCGTCCCGTGCGTGCCCGCCGTGCGCGCGGCTTCACCCTGATCGAGATCATGGTCGTGATCGTGATCCTTGGCGTGCTGGCGGCGCTGGTGGTGCCCAAGATCATGAGCCGTCCGGACGAGGCCCGCATCGTGGCCGCGCGCCAGGACATCTCGTCGATCATGCAGGCGCTCAAGCTGTATCGCCTGGACAACAGCCGCTACCCCACCACCGAGCAGGGCCTGGCCGCGCTGGTGGTCAAGCCCACCACCGAGCCCGTGCCCAACAACTGGAAGGGCGGCGGCTACCTGGAAAAGCTGCCCAAGGATCCCTGGGGCCATCCCTACCAGTACCTGAACCCGGGCGTGCGCGGCGAGATCGACGTGTTCAGCTTCGGCGCCGACGGCCAGGCCGGCGGCAACGGCAACGACGCCGACATCGGCAACTGGGAATAAGCGCAGTCCCGCCGCCCCCCCTGCAACCATGACCACGGCGCCGCGCCGCCGCGCGCCCGGCCCCCGGCGCCGCGGCTTTACGTTGCTTGAGCTGCTGGTGGTCATGGTGATCGCCGGAATCGTGATCTCGCTGGTGGCGGTCAACGCCTCGCCCAATGAACGGGGCCGCGTGCTAGACGACGGCCAGCGCATCGCGCGGCTGTTCGAGCTGGCGCAGGAAGAGGCACAGCTTGGCGCCCGCCCGCTCGCCTGGGAGGGCAATGCCAACGGCTGGCGCTTCCTGGAATCGACCCCCAACGGCTGGATCCCCATGCGTACCGACGTGTTTGCCCCAGGCCACTGGCG
The DNA here is from genome assembly GCF_059419025.1 of Cupriavidus sp. GW821-FHT07C08. NCBI lineage: Bacteria > Pseudomonadati > Pseudomonadota > Betaproteobacteria > Burkholderiales > Burkholderiaceae > Cupriavidus > Cupriavidus sp. GW821-FHT07C08. Next base: position 98,842 of record NZ_JBWKQZ010000033.1, on the reverse strand, counting down.
CCTGTCGCTGGACCAGGTGATCGTGGCCGAAGGGGGCCGCAGCACCGGGACCAGCAGCCCGCCCCGGCTGATCTTCGGGCGCGAGCTGATCGATGCTCCGCAGCGGCTGATCCTGGTGCGCGGCGATATCCGCGTGGACGTTGCCGGCGACGGCAGCGGCCGCTATTTCGCCAGCACGCCATGAAACCCTGCCCTCGCTCCTTGCCCTGGCCGGCCCGGCGCGGGCGCAACGCCGGCTTCACGCTGATCGAAGTGCTGGTGGCGCTGACCATCCTGGCGGTCGCGCTGACCGCGGCGATGCGCGCGATGGGCTCGATGGTCGATGCCAGCGCGTCGCTGCAGGCGCGCATGCTGGCCGAGTGGAGCGCCGAGAACCACCTGGCCGCGCTGCGCCTGGCCAAGACCTGGCCCGAGCCCGGCGTCAGCGGCTATGCCTGCCCGCAGGGCGGCACGCCGCTGTATTGCGAGCAATCCGTCTCGGGCACGCCCAATCCCGTTTTCCGCCGCGTCGAGATCGCGGTCTACCCGTCCGCCACGGACAAGTCCGTACGCCTGGCGTGGCTGGTCACCATTGTCCCCAATGAAACCCGCAACGTGCTCTGAGCGCCGCCGCCCGCGGCGGCCCGGCGGCTTCACGCTGCTGGAGATGCTGGTCGCCATCACGCTGCTGGCGGTGATGGCGGTGATAGGCTGGCGCGCGCTGGACAGCCTGACGCGCAGCCGCGAGCGCCTCACCGACCACGATGCGCGCCTGGACGCGCTGAAAGTGCTCTACGGCCAGCTCCAGGCCGACTGCGAGCACCTGGCCAACCCCACGCTGCTGCAGGCCAGCCCGGTCGAGATCGGCCAGAACCGGCTGCTGCTGGTGCGCGACCGGCGCGACGAAGGCCTGCCGCCGACTTGGCAGGTGCTGTCGTACCAGCTCGACGGCAATACCCTGGTGCGCGTGGCCGCGCCGCCGGTGGACAGCCGCGCCGGCCTGCAGTCGGCGCTGCTGGCGCTGCGCCAGGGCGGCAGCAACACTGCGCAGGTGCGGCGCGTGCTGGCCGACGTGGACGGCATGAGCATGCGCGCATGGGTGGAGCCCGCCGGCTGGCAGGCCGACAGCGCGCGCATCCGAAACGTGCTGTTCGCGGGCAACGCCGCCAGCGCCGTGGCCGCCTCCGCGCCCGGCGCGGCGCAGCCCAACACCGCGGTGCGCGCGGTGGAACTGACCATCTTCGCCCGCATGGGCGACGGCGATGCGCCGCGGCAGTTCCAGAAGATCTGCATGACCGGGCTATGAGGCAAGCCAGCCGCCCGCCTCGCCTGGTGCCGTTGCGCCGCCGCCCGCGCGGTGCGGCCGTGGTCACCGCGCTGCTGATGGTGACGCTGGCCGTGGTGGTGGTGTCCGGCATGCTGTGGCGCCAGCAGGTGCAGATCCGCGCCATCGAGAACCAGCGGCTGCTGGCCCAGGCCACCTGGATCGAGCGTGCCGCCGTGGACTGGGCGCGGCTGATCCTGCGCGACGACCAGCGCCGCACCAATGTCGACGAACTGGGCGAGCCGTGGGCGGTGCCGATCGCCGAGACGCGGCTGTCGGACTTCCTCGGCGCGGCACTGCGCACCGATGTCGCGGGCGAGACCTCGTTCCTGTCGGGCCGCATCCTGGATGCGCAGGCGCGCCTGAACCTGGCCAACCTGGTGGTGTGGACCGCCACCGGCGGCGAAGGCGGCCAGGCAGGCCGCACGGCCTCGGTCGACCCGGCGGCGCAGGCCGCATACCGCCGCCTGCTGCAGACGGTCGGCCTGAACCCGGCACTGGCCGAGACCACGGCGCGCTACATGCTGCAGGCCGCGCAGGGCGGCAATGCCAGCGGCCAGCCGGCGCCGCGCCCGCTGGACAGCGTGCAGGGGCTGATGGCGCTGCCCGGCTACACGCCGGAGATGGTGGCGGTGCTGGAGCCCTTTGTCACCGTGCTGCCCGAGCGCACGCTGGTCAACGCCAACACCGCCGAGGCCGAGGTGCTGGCCGCGGTCATCGACAAGCTGCCGCTGGAGCGCGCGCGCGAACTGGTGCGCCAGCGCGACCGCGCCTACTTCAACAACCTGGGCAACCTGCAGACCCAGCTGGCCGCGGTGGCGCCGCAGGCGGATGCCGCCAACCTCGGCAACCTGCTCGACGTGCGCACGCACTACTTCCTGGTCTACGGACTGGTGCGGCACGAGCGCGCCACCCGGTTGCAGGTGTCGCTGATCTTCCGCGGTGAGCCGCTGGGCACGGCCAATACCACGCGCGTGGTCTGGGTCCAGGATGCGGACCGGCTGCCGGACCTGCGCTGAGCGGCGCCCACCAAACCAGGCAGCAGGCCGAATTTGCACGCGCAAGCAACCGGGGAGAATGGTATTGACGCGGTTTAGTCACACAGGCAAGGTATGCTGCGGCGCTGGCGCGAGCGTGGCCCCAGCCCACCCGCCGCCGTCCGGCCTTTCTGGCCGCCCGCCGGCATCCCCGCGCCCCGGCAAGTTTCTGACTCCGGGGCGATCCAGGGCGCATCCCAACCGGCCATGCGCCTGCCCGAGCCGTTCCACTGACGCCAAAGCAAGGAAATCTTGAGCACCACCCTGTACGTCCGCCTGCCGCACCGGCCGCATGACCAGCCGCAACCGTGGCAGTTCGGCACCCTGCCGTTCGCGCTGGTGCGCACGGCCACGGCCGACGCGGCGCGGCGTGGCCAGGCCCGTGCGGCACCGGAAGTGTTGCGCGAAGGCCACGCCCGCATCGCTGACCTGCCCGCGGCCGAGCGCCTGGTGCTGATCCTCGCCGCCAGCGACGTACTGCTGACCACCGCCAGCGTGCCGCCGCTGCCGCCCGCCCGTTTGAAGCAGGCGCTGCCCAACCTGGTCGAGGACGCGCTCGCCACCGATGCACAGCCGTGCCATATCGGCGTGGGCCCTGCCCTGGACGGCAGCGCCGCGCGCGGATCGCGCCAGCGGCTGCTGATGGTGGCCGACCGCGCCTGGCTGCGCGCCGTGCTCGACGCCTTTGCCGAACACCGCCACCGTCGCCGCCATGTGCTGGCCGCGCAGCTGTGCGTGCCGCTGGCCGCCGCCGCGCAAGCCAGCACCGAGCCGTCACTGGCGAACGCTGAAGCGCCGGCGCCGGCGGCCACGCTGGTGGTCGAAGCCGCCGCCAGCGCCCTCGCCCGGAGCGGCGAGTTGAGCGATGCGTTAAGCGGCGAACTGCCCGCCACCGCTGCCGACGCCGCGCGCCAGTGGCAACTGACCGTGCGCACCGGCGCACACGCCGGCTACGGCTTGCTGCTGGGCGACGATGCCCTGGCCGCGTGGCAGGCGCTTGCGCCTGCCGGCACCTGGTATGCCGATGCCGACGCTGCCGCCGCGGCGCCGGTGCCCGACCTGCGCCAGGCCGCCCGCACCAGCTGGCAGCTGTGGATCGAAGGCGCGCAGGACAGCCTGCGCGAGCCGGCGCTGGACCTGGCGCAGTTTGAATTCGCGCAGGGCCGTGCCGACCGCTGGAACCTGGTGGCATGGCGCGTGCCGCTGGCATTGCTGGCGGGCGTCGTGCTGGTGCAGATCATTGGCATGAATACGCACTGGCTGCTGCTGCGGCGCGAGCAGCAGCGGCTGGAAGCCGCGCAGCTGCAGGCGCTGCACGGCGCCTTCCCGCAGATCCAGACCGTGCTCGACGCGCCGCTGCAGATGCGGCGGCAGGTCGAGCAGCTGCGCACCGCCAGCGGCCGCAGCACGCCGGAAGACTTCCTGCCGCTGGCCGACCGCTTTGCCCAGGCCGCGCGCAGGCTGCCGCCCGACGCGCTGCAGGCGCTGGAGTACCGCGGCCGCATGCTGGTGGTGACGCTCAAGCCGGGCACGGACACGGCCGGGCTGCGCAGCGCCGCGCGCCAGGCCGGGCTGCAGATGGAAGAAGACAAGGCCGGAAGTGCCGCTGGCAGTACCAGCAGCAGCGCAGGCACCCCGGTGACGCCCGGCTCGCGCTGGACCGTCAGGCCCGGCCTGTAAGCGGGCCCACCAGCATGAACCCCATGAAAGACACAGCCCGAAGCCAGACGCCACGCGCCAGCCGGCCAGGCGCGACCTCTGCGCTGCGCACGCGCCTGGCGCGGCTGCGCCCGTCCGTGCCGCAGGCGTGGCAGGAGCGCTTCAACGCCTTCTGGTCGGCGCGCAACCCGCGCGAACAGGCCATCCTGGCCGGCGGCGGCGCCGTGCTGGCGCTGGTGATCGGCTACCTGGTGCTGTGGGAGCCGGCCGCCGACGGCCGCGAGCGCCTGGCGCGCAACCTGCCCAAGCTGCGCGCCGACCTTGCCGAAATGGAAACCCTGGCGCAGGAAGCCCGCGGCCTGAAGGCCACGCCGGCGCCGTCGCTGCGTGGTGACGCGCTCACGCAGGCGCTGCAGGACAGCCTGGGCCAGCACGGCCTGAAGGCGACCCGGCTGGCCGCCGGCGCCGACAACAGCGTGCAGGTGCAGCTGGACAAGGTGCCCTTCGGCGCGGTCAGCGGCTGGCTGCAGGACGTGCGCCAGCAGCAGCGCATGAAGGTGATCGACGCCCGTATTGTCTATGTCGGCGCCACGGCGCTGGTGAACGTCAGCGCGACCCTGCAGGGTCCGGGCGGCCGCAGCTGATGGTACGGCTGGAAACGCTGCGCCTGCCGCGCCGCAAGCTGCGCCAGCCGGCCGCATGGCGGCGCCTGCGCTGGCTGGCGCTTGGCCTGGTGAGCGCTGCCGTGACTGTGGTGGCGATGCTGCCGGCCGCATGGATCGCCGCGCGCGTGGCCACGCAGACGCAGGGACGGGTACTGCTGGCCGATGCCAGCGGCTCGCTCTGGCATGGCAGCGCCACGCTGGCGCTGTCGGCCGGCGCCGGCAGCCAGACCGCAACCGTGCTGCCCGGCCGGCTGCAATGGACGCTGGCGTTCTGGCCGCTGCTGGGCGGCAGCGCGCGCCTGGTGGTAAGCCACTCCGAGGCCATGGCCGCGCCGGTCGCCATCACCGTGACCCCCGGCGGCTGGAGCGCGCAGGCAGGCGCCATGCAGCTGCCCGCGGCGCTGCTCGAAGGCATCGGCGCGCCGTTCAATACGCTGCGCCCGGACGGCCTGATGCGCGTGGACTGGTCCACGCTGCAGGGGCGCTTTTCGGGCCAGGGCATGCGCGGCCATATGACGCTGCGCATCGAACAGGTGTCGTCGGCCGTGAGCCGGCTGCGCCCGCTGGGCAGCTACCGCGCCGAACTCGACTGGACCGGCGAGGGTGGCGGCAAGCTGCAGCTGAGCACCATCGCCGGGCCGCTGCACCTGGAGGGCAGCGGCACGCTGGGGCGGCAGGCGCGCTTCGAGGGCACCGCGCACGCCGAGCCCGAAGCGGCAACTCAACTGACCAGCCTGCTGAGCCTGCTGGGACGACGAGACAACCATGTGACAAGGCTGCGCTTCTGATGCCAGGCCAATCCAGGAGCGCCCGGAAATGACTATGAAAACCCACGCCATCCGACCTGTATTCCACACCGCCTGCGTCCGCGCCGTGGCCCTGCTGTGCGGGCTTTCGCTGCTGGCGCCCGCGCCGTTGTGGGCCCAGCCCGGCGCGCGCACCGGCACCCCGCCCGCGCCGCCCGACATCACGCCGTCCAACCGCGACCAGGTGGTGCTGAACTTCGTCAACGCCGACCTTGATTCGGTGGTCAAGGCGGTCGGCCAGGCCACCGGCAAGAACTTCGTGATCGACCCGCGCGTGAAGGGCACGGTCAACCTGGTCACCGAGCAGCCGGTCTCGCGCGCGCAGGCGCTGCAGACGCTGGGCTCGGTGCTGCGCATGCAGGGCTATGCCATGGTCGAGAGCAACGGCTTCACCAAGGTCGTGCCCGAGGCCGACGCCAAGCTGCAGGGCTCGCCCACGGTGATCGGCGCCAGCCCCAGCCGCGGCGACCAGGTGGTGACGCAGGTGTTCCGGCTGAATTATGAATCGGCCAACAACCTGGTGCCGGTGCTGCGGCCGATGATCGCGCCCAACAACACCATCACCGCCTACCCGGCCAACAACACGCTGGTCATCACCGACTACGCCGACAACCTGCGCCGGCTGGCGCGCATCATCGCCGCGGTCGATGCGCCGGCCTCGGGCGAGGTCGAGCTGGTGCCGCTCAAGCACGCCCTGGCCAGCGATACCGCGGCGGTGCTGCAGAAGCTGCTCGACCCCGGCGCCGCGGGCGCCACCGGCGGCGGCGCACCGGGCGTCGACGCCAGCCTGCGCACCTCGGTGGTGGCGGAGCCGCGCAGCAATTCGCTGATGATCCGCGCCACCAGCCGCGCGCGGCTGCAGCAGGCGCGCCAGCTGATCGAGAAGCTCGACCAGCCCTATGCGCGCCCCGGCAATATCTGGGTGGTGCCGCTGAAGAACGCCGATGCGGTCAAGCTGGCGGCCACGCTGCGCGCCATTGTCGCCGCCGACAGCAGCTTTGCCAGCGCCACCCAGCCCGGCGGGCAGGCCGGCGGCATCGGCGGCGCGGGGGGCATGACCAATGTCTCGACGCCGGCCGGCGGGCAGTTCACCGGCGGCGCCACCGGCACCCAGGCCAGCATGCGGGGCGGCACCGGCGCGGCGGGAGGCTCCGGCGGCACCTATGGCAACTCGGCCTTCGCCGCGTCGTTCGGCACCAGTACCCAGCCGACCACCGGCGGCATCATCCAGGCTGACCAGTCCACCAACTCGCTCATCATCACCGCCAGCGAACCGGTCTACCGCAATCTGCGCGGCGTGATCGACGACCTCGACGCGCGCCGCGCGCAGGTCTACATCGAATCGATGATCGTCGAGGTCACCGCCACGCAGGCGAGCCAGCTCGGCATCCAGTGGCAGGGCCTGATCAGCTCGCCAGGCGGCAACAACAACGTCTTTGCCGGCACCAACTTCGGTACCGGCGGGCAGAACATCCTGAACCTGTCGCTGGCCGGCGCGCTGTTCGACAGCAACCGCAGCGCCGGCATCGTCGCCGCGCAGCAGCTGGTGCCCGACGTGGGCGGCCTGAACCTGGGCATCGTCAACAAGGCGCTGGGCCTGGGCGCGCTGCTGCGCGCACTCGGCACCAACGGCAGCGTCAACCTGCTGTCCACGCCGAACCTGATCACGCTGGAGAACGAGGAAGCCAAGATCCTGATCGGCCAGAACATCCCGATCACCACCGGCTCCTATGCCCAGACCGGCGGCGCGGCCTCGGTCACGCCGTTCCAGACCTTCGACCGCAAGGACGTGGGCATCACGCTGCGCGTGAAGCCGCAGATCACCGACGGCGGGCTGGTGAAGATGCAGATCTTCCAGGAATCGTCGTCGGTGGTGCAGTCCACCGCCAACCTGATCCAGGGCCCGACTACCAATGTGCGCTCGATCGAGACCAATGTGCTGGTCGACGACGGCCAGATCATCGTGCTGGGCGGCCTGATCGAGGACTCATACGGCGACGGCGTGCAGAAGGTGCCGCTGCTGGGCGACATTCCATGGATCGGCGGCCTGTTCCGCTACGAGAACAAGAACCGCTCCAAGACCAACCTGCTGGTGTTCCTGCGCCCCTATGTGATGCGCACGGCCGGCGCCACCGACCGCCTGACGCAGGACCGCTACGACTATATGCGCGCGCAGCAGCAGGGCTTTGTTTCGCCTAACATCATGGTGCGTGATACCAACACGCCGTTGCTGCCGCCGGCCGACGCACCGGCCACGCCGTTCATCGATCCGCGCGCAAACGGCCCGGTTGCCGCCCCGCTGCCCCTGCAGCAGTCCCTTCCGCAGAATGCCCCGCAGCCCGGCGTGCCGGGCCAGCCACAGCCCATGCAGCCGGCACCGCAGCAACTGCCGCAAGCACCGGCGAACGCACCCCAGCCGCTGAGCCTGCGCGGCGAGTCTGCGTTCCAGAACTAGGCCCCGACATGGCTAGCGAAGTCCAAACTGCCCTGCCCGCCGGCGCCAGCGCGCCGGCCGAGACCCTGGAGCCGCCCTCGCCGATGGCCGCGCGGCTGGTCTCGTACGGCTTTGCGCGCGAGGCGCCGCTGCTGGTGGCGCACCAGCGCCCTGACGGACTGGAAGTCTGGGTGACCCGCGCCACGTCCCCGACCGCGCTGGCCGAGGTCGCGCGCGTGCATGGCGCGCTGCGCCTGCGCGTGCTGGAGCCCGAGGCACTGGAACTCGCCATGGCCGATGCCTACAACCGCCAGGACGCCGGCAGCGCCGCGCAGGTGGTGGGCGAGGTCGAAGGCGAGGTCGACCTGTCGCGCCTGATGCAGGACATCCCGGCGGTGGAGGACCTGCTTGAATCCGAGGACGACGCGCCGATCATCCGCATGATCAATGCGCTGCTGACGCAGGCCGCGCGCGAAGGCGCCTCGGATATCCATATCGAGCCGTTCGAGTCGTCGTCGGTGGTGCGCTTTCGCGTGGACGGCACGCTGCGCGACGTGGTGCGGCCAAAAAAGGCGCTGCACGGCGCGCTGATCTCGCGCATCAAGATCATGGCGCAGCTCGACATCGCCGAGAAACGCCTGCCGCAGGACGGCCGCATCACGCTGCGCGTGGGCGGGCGCCCGGTCGACGTGCGGGTCTCGACCCTGCCCACCGGCCACGGCGAGCGCGCGGTGCTGCGCCTGCTGGACAAGGAAGCGGGCCGGCTCGACCTGGCCAAGCTGGGCATGGCGCCCGGCACGCTGCGCGGCTTCGACCACCTGATCCGCCAGCCGCACGGCATCGTGCTGGTGACCGGGCCGACCGGCTCGGGCAAGACCACCACGCTGTATGCGGCGCTGTCGCGGCTGGATGCGCGCACCACCAACATCATGACGGTGGAAGACCCGATCGAGTACGACCTCGACGGCATCGGCCAGACCCAGGTCAACGCGCGCATCGACATGACCTTCGGCAAGGCCCTGCGCGCGATCCTGCGCCAGGACCCGGACGTGGTCATGATCGGCGAAATCCGCGACCTGGAAACCGCGCAGATCGCGGTGCAGGCCTCGCTGACCGGCCACCTGGTGCTGGCCACGCTGCACACCAACGACTCGGCCTCGGCGGTGACGCGGCTGGTCGACATGGGGATCGAGCCGTTCCTGCTGGCGTCATCGCTGCTGGGGGTGCTGGCGCAGCGGCTGGTACGCCGCCTGTGCCAGCACTGCAAGCGCGAGGAAGTGATCGAGGTCACTGCCGCCGAGGCCGAGGTGCTGCACGCGCAGGGCAAGCCGCTGCAGACCGTGTGGCACCCGGTGGGCTGCGACAAGTGCGGCCAGTCGGGGTACCAGGGGCGCATGGGCGTGTATGAGCTGCTGACCGTCGGTGACGAGATCCGCACCATGATCCACCGACAGGCGCCGGAGTCCGAGATCAAGCAGGTGGCGCTGGCGCACGGCATGCACACCATGCGCGGCGACGCGCAGCGCTGGGTCGACAGCGGCGCGACCTCGCTTGAGGAAGTGCTGCGCGTGACGCGCGACTAAAGCGGAGCCGCCCGGATGCCAGCCTTCCGTTACGAAGCCGCCGACGCCGCCGGCAAGACCGACCGCGGCGTGATCGAGGCCGACAGCCCGCGCCAGGCGCGTTCGCAGCTGCGCGCGCGCGGGCTGACACCGCTGACCGTCGACCCGCTGGCTGGTGCCGGCCTGGCGCCGCGCAGCGGCAGCCAGCTGTTCGCGCGCAGGCTGTCGACGCAGGAGCAGGCGCTGTTCACGCGCCAGCTGGCCAGCCTGATCGTGGCCGGGCTGCCGCTGGACGAGGCCCTGGGGGCACTGGCCGACCAGGCCGAGCGCGCCTATGTGCACGAGCTACTGGCCGGCATCCGCGCCGAGGTGATGGGCGGCAGCTCGCTGTCGGTGGCGCTGGCGCAGCACCCGCGCGACTTCCCCGACATCTACCGCGCGCTGGTCTCGGCCGGCGAGCACTCCGGCCACCTGGGACTGGTGCTGGAGCGGCTGGCCGGCTATATCGAGTCGCGCAACACCCTGACCTCCAAGATCCGGCTGGCCTTCACCTACCCCGCCATCGTCACGGTGGTGGCGTTCGCCATCGTGATCTTCCTGCTGTCGTACGTGGTGCCGCAGGTGGTGAGCGTGTTCGCCAACACCAAGCAGAAGCTGCCGACGCTGACCATCGTCATGCTGGCGCTGTCGGACTTCGTGCGCAACTGGTGGTGGGCGGCGCTGGCGGTGATCGCGGTGGCGGCGTTCAGCATCCGCCGCCTGCTGCGCCAGCCCGCGGTGCGGCTGGAATGGCACCGCTGGCTGCTGACCGCGCCGCTGCTGGGCAAGCTGATCCGTGGCTACAACACCGCGCGCTTCGCTGGCACGCTGGCCATCCTGGTGTCGGCCGGGGTGCCGATCCTGCGCAGCCTGCAGGCCGCGGGCGAGACCCTGACCAACGAGGCGCTGCGCGCCAACGTGGAAGACGCCAACACCCGCGTGCGCGAAGGCGCCTCGCTGGCGCGCGCGCTGGCAGCGCAGAACCAGTTCCCGCCGGTGCTGGTGCACCTGATCCGCTCCGGCGAAGCCACCGGCAACCTGCCGGTGATGCTGGACCGCGCCGCCCAGGGCGAGGCGCAGGAACTGGAACGCCGCACGCTGTTCCTGACCAGCCTGCTGGAGCCGCTGCTGATCCTGACCATGGGCGTGGTGGTGCTGCTGATCGTGCTGGCGGTGCTGATGCCGATCATCGAAATCAACCAGTTGGTGCGGTAAGGGCCTCTGCCAAAGAAAACGCCGGCGCGAAGCCGGCGTTTTCTTTGGCGGGTAGGGCCGGCATTACGCCGGCCGGCCACATTACTCCGCTTTCTTGGCCGGGCGCTTGCGCGTCTTCCTGGCCGGTGCACGGGCGGGCACCGCCTCGGCAGCGGCTGCCTCGGGCTGGGGCTGGGCCTCTGGCTGCGCTTCAATCTGAGCCGACAGCACCGTCGTGCCCGGCGCGGCAAAGATCGACTGGTCGATCGGCCACGGGGTTTCGCTCAGCGTCACGTCGGGGCGGCGCGTGGCGCGCTTGCGTGCGGGGCGGGCCTTGGACTCAGCCTGCGACGCTGCCTCCGCCACCGGCTCGGCCACGGGCTCCGGTTCGGCCACTTCGGCGGCGATGACAGACTGCCCGATCGCGGGTTCGCGCACTGGCGCCGGCTCAGGCGCCGCCTCTGGCTGGGCCACGACGGGCGCAGGCGGATCCGCGGGCACGGGCGCCGGTGCCGGTTGGCGGCGCGCTTCAGGCTGTGCCTGGGCCTGCTGGGCCTGGCGCTGCTGCTGCGACTGCTGCGGCTGCGGCTGGCCACGCCCGTCGCTCTCCCCGCCCCCCTTGGAACGCTTCTTAAGCCGGATCCAGATGGTCTTGTTGTTGCCGCCGTTGCGGGTCTCGACCTCGAACAGGCCGGTGGCCTGCACCAGCTCGGAAAGCTTGCCGTAGCCGTAGTTGCGCGAGTCGAATTCCGGCGCCTGCTTGGCGATATGGTTGCCCATGCTGCCCAGCGTCAGCCAGCCGTCTTCATCCGACACCGCCTGCGCCGCGTTCTGCAGCAGGCGCACCAGGCGCGAGTCCTGGCGCAGCTCGCCAGTGCTGCGCTTGCGCGTGGGCGCGGCAGCCCCGTCGACGCCTTCGGTCCCTTCCGTATCCGCGTCGGCGCGCAGCACGTCGGAGTAGATGAACTTGTCGCAGGCGGTGACAAAGGGCTTGGGGGTCTTGCGCTCGCCGAAGCCATAGACGGTCAGCCCCTGCTCGCGGATGCGCGAGGCCAGGCGGGTGAAGTCGCTGTCGCTGGAGACGATGCAGAAGCCGTCGAAGCGCCCGGTGTAGAGCAGGTCCATGGCGTCGATGATCATGGCGCTGTCGGTGGCGTTCTTGCCCACGGTGTAGCGGAACTGCTGGATCGGCTGGATCGAGTGCGACAGCAGGCGCTCCTTCCAGCCGGCCAGGTTGGGCCGGGTCCAGTCGCCGTAGATGCGTTTGACGGCGGCCACGCCGTACTTGGCGACTTCGGCCAGCAGGCCTTCGACGATGGCGGGCGCCGCGTTGTCGGCGTCGATCAGCACGGCCAGGGTCGCGGTGCCCTGGCGGGGGGAATTGGTCATGTTCAGGTAGTCACTGGTTTGCCCGTCTCATGCGTACATCAGGACGGGCAATCGGAAATCAGGTTGCACCAGGCTGGCTGTGCAGGTGTGGCGCATCGCAGACAGCCTGGCAGCGGCACGGGGCCATCTCGATGCAACGCAGTGTACACGCGAACCCCTGTCCATACGGGAAATCACGGGCGCGACGGGCACGCTTTGTGCTGCATTGCAAGGTACCGCCAATTATGTGGCGGTGCTACCATGCCGCGCAGAGACACGACCGCCCTACGCCTTCACAAGAGGCTACGAGGCGGTCGCCCACAACTGTAGGTGTCGGTGATCCCGACAGCACGCCCATAGAGGAGCACCTATGAATGCCCCCCTGACCCCTCCGGTCAGCGACGCCATCCGCCGCGCGCTCGAAAACGTTTCCCTCGAAGACAAATACACGCTGGAGCGTGGCCGCATTTATATCAGCGGCACGCAGGCACTGGTACGCCTGCCGATGCTGCAGCAGGAACGCGACCGTGCCGCCGGGCTGAACACCGCCGGTTTTATCTCCGGCTACCGGGGCTCGCCGCTGGGCGCGCTGGACCTGTCGCTGTGGAAGGCCAAGAAGCACCTCGCCGCGCACAACATCGTGTTCCAGGCCGGCCTGAACGAAGACCTGGCCGCTACCTCGGTATGGGGGTCGCAGCAGGTGAACATGTATCCGGATGCCAAGTTCGATGGCGTGTTCGGCATGTGGTACGGCAAGGGGCCGGGCGTGGACCGCACCGGTGACGTGTTCAAGCACGCCAACTCGGCGGGATCGTCGAAGCATGGCGGCGTGCTGGTGCTGGCCGGTGACGACCATTCGGCCAAGTCCTCGACGCTAGCGCACCAGTCCGAGCACATCTTCAAGGCCTGCGGCCTGCCGGTGCTCTATCCGTCGAACGTGCAGGAGTACCTGGACTACGGCCTGCACGGCTGGGCCATGAGCCGTTACTCCGGCCTATGGGTGGCGATGAAGTGCGTGACCGACGTGGTGGAATCGTCGGCCTCGGTGGAACTGGATCCGCACCGCGTGCAGATCGTTCTGCCGGAAGACTTCATCATGCCGCCGGGCGGCCTGAATATCCGCTGGCCGGATCCGCCGCTGGAACAGGAAGCGCGCCTGCTCGACTACAAGTGGTACGCGGGCCTGGCCTATGTGCGCGCCAACAAGATCGACCGCATCGAGATCGATTCGCCGCACGCTCGCTTCGGCATCATGACCGGCGGCAAGGCCTACCTGGACACGCGCCAGGCGCTGGCCGACCTGGGCCTGGACGATGCCACCTGCTCGCAGATCGGCATCCGCCTGTACAAGGTCGGCTGCGTGTGGCCGCTGGAGGCGCACGGCGCCCGCGCCTTTGCTGAAGGCCTGCAGGAAATCCTGGTGGTCGAAGAGAAGCGCCAGATCATGGAGTACGCGCTCAAGGAAGAGCTCTACAACTGGCGCGATGACGTGCGCCCCAAGGTCTACGGCAAGTTCGACGAGAAGGACAACGCGGGCGGCGAATGGTCGATCCCGCAGAGCAACTGGCTGCTGCCGGCGCACTATGAGTTGTCGCCGGCGATCATTGCCAAGGCCATCGCCACGCGCCTGGACAAGTTCGAGCTGCCGATGGACGTGCGCGCGCGCATCACCGCGCGCCTGGCCATCATCGAGGCCAAGGAAAAGGCGCTGGCCACGCCGCGCGTGACGGCGGAGCGCAAGCCGTGGTTCTGCTCGGGCTGCCCGCACAACACCTCGACCAACGTCCCCGAGGGCTCGCGCGCGCTGGCAGGCATCGGCTGCCACTACATGACGGTGTGGATGGACCGCAATACCAGCACCTTCAGCCAGATGGGCGGCGAAGGCGTGGCGTGGATCGGCCAGGCGCCGTTCGCGGGCGACAAGCACGTGTTCGCCAACCTGGGCGATGGCACCTACTTTCACTCCGGTCTGTTGGCGATCCGCGCGTCGATCGCGGCCAACGTCAATATCACCTACAAGATCCTGTACAACGATGCGGTGGCGATGACCGGCGGCCAGCCGGTGGACGGCCAGCTGTCGGTGCGGGACATCGCCTGGCAGGTGCACAGCGAAGGCGCGAAGAAGATCGTCATCGTCAGCGACCAGCCGGAGAAGTACAACGGCGCGATCAAGCTGCCCGAAGGCATCACGATCTATCACCGCGACCAGCTCGACAGCGTGCAGCGCGAACTGCGCGAGGTGCCGGGCTGCACCATCCTGATCTACGACCAGACCTGCGCTACCGAGAAGCGCCGCCGCCGCAAGCGCGGCACGATGGAGGACCCGCAACGCCGCGCCTTTATCAACGACGCGGTGTGCGAAGGCTGCGGCGACTGCTCGGTCAAGTCGAACTGCCTGTCGGTGGAGCCGCTGGAAACGGATTTCGGCACCAAGCGCCAGATCAACCAGTCGTCGTGCAACAAGGACTTCTCGTGCCTGAACGGCTTCTGCCCGAGCTTTGTCACGGCCGAAGGCGCGCAGGTGCGCAAGCCCGAGCAGCACGGCGTGTCGATGGACACCCTGCCCGCGCTGCCTGACCCGGAACTGCCGCCGATCCGCCGCGCCTACGGCATCCTGGTGACCGGCGTGGGCGGCACCGGCGTGGTGACCATCGGCGGCCTGCTCGGCATGGCCGCGCACCTGGAGAACAAGGGCGTCACCGTGCTTGACATGGCGGGCCTGGCGCAGAAAGGCGGCGCGGTGCTGTCGCACGTGCAGCTTGCCGCGCGCCCGGACGACCTGCACGCCACCCGTATCGCGATGGGCGAGGCGGACCTCGTGATCGGCTGCGATGCGATCGTGTCGGCCACCGACGAAGTCATCTCCAAGACCCAGGCCGGCCGCACCCGCGCCGTGGTCAACACGGCGCAGACGCCGACGGCGGATTTCATCAAGAACCCGAAGTGGCAGTTCCCCGGCCTGTCGGCCGAGCAGGACGTGCGCACCGCCGTGGGCGAGAAGTGCGAGTTCATCAACGCCTCGGGTCTCGCCGTGGCACTGCTGGGCGACGCGATCTACACCAACCCGTTGGTGCTGGGCTACGCCTGGCAGAAGGGCTGGATCCCGCTGACGCTGCAGGCGCTGGAGCGCGCCATCGAACTCAATGGCGTCGCCGTCGAGAAGAACAAGGCCGCGTTCGACTGGGGCCGCCATATGGCGCACGACCCCGAGCACGTGCTGTCGCTGACCGGCAAGCTGAAGAACACCGCGGAAGGCGCGGAGGTGGTCAAGATGCCGACTTCGAGCGGCGCGATGCTGGAGAAGCTGATCGGCCGGCGCATGGAACACCTGACGGCCTACCAGGATGCCGCCTACGCGCGCACCTACCGCGAAGCCATCGACCGCGTGCGCGTGGCCGAAAGCACGCTGGCTGGCAGCGGCAAGGCCCTGCCGCTGACCGAGGCTGCGGCGCGCAACCTGGCCAAGCTGATGGCGTACAAGGACGAGTACGAAGTGGCGCGGCTCTACACCGACCCTGTCTTCCTGGACAAGCTGCGCGCCCAGTTTGAAGGCGAGCCGGGCCGCGACTACCAGCTCAACTTCTGGCTGGCACCGCCGACGACGTCAAAGCGCGACGACAAGGGCCACCTGATCAAGCGCAAGTTCGGTCCGTCGACGATGAAGCTGTTCCGCGTGCTGGCCAAGCTGAAGGGCCTGCGCGGCGGTGCCTTCGACATCTTCGGCAAGACCGAGGAGCGCCGCACCGAGCGCGCGCTGATCGGCGAGTACCGGGTCTTGCTGGATGAACTTGTGGCGGGCCTCAATGCCGCCAACTACGACACCGCGGTGACGCTGGCCAACCTGCCGGACGATATCCGTGGCTTCGGGCATGTGAAGGAAAACAACCTGAAGGCGGTACGCGGACGCTGGGCCAAGTTGCTGGAGCAGTTCCGCCATCCGGAGACGGCGCAGCGCGCGGCCTGACTGGCCACGGCATGGCACAACGGCCTCGCTTTGCATGAAGCGAGGCCGTTGTGCTTTCAGGGCTGTGCCAGCGTCGCTTCTCCCGGCCTCACATACATCGAGTTCCTCGGCTGCGCCAGCACGCGCCGCACCATCGGCTCGAAGAACGACAGCGGCAGCGTGTCATAGTCCGTCATGAAGGCGGCGCCGTCGTACTTGCGGCAGAACTCCGCGGTGCGCTCGAACAGTTCGGGCTGGCTGCGGTACTGCTCGCGCAGGTTGCGGTCCAGGCCGAGGTGATGGAAGAAGTAGTAGCCCTGGAACACGCCGTGCTTTTCCACCATCCACAGGTTCTCGGGGCTGACGAATGGCTTGAGGATGGCGGCGGCGATATCGGGATGGTTGAAGCTGCCGAGCGTATCGCCGATATCGTGCAGCAGCGCGCAGACCACGTATTCCTCGTCCTGGCCGTCGCGGTGCGCCAGCGTCGCGGTCTGCAGCGAATGCGTGAGCCGGTCCACGGGAAAGCCGCCGCAATCGCCATCCAGCAGGCGCAGGTGCGCCAGCACGCGATCCGGCAGCGCCCGCGCGAACGGCATGAACTCGGCGGAGATGGCGGCCCAGTCTTCGTGGGTGCCGTGTTCCATATGCCTGAAGGTGGCGCGTGCAGGCGCGTGGATGTCGCTCATGCGGGTCTCCTGTTGTGGCAGCGTGCGCGATGGCCGCGCATCGTCTGGTCATGTTTTGTAGGCATTGTGGCACCCGCAGCGGCGCTACACTGTCAAAAAGCTAACAATGTGCCGGCATATTGCGGCGCACCACCAAGCATGCTGATCCGTCCTTTCCGACCTGAAGACCAATCCTGCGTCATTGCCTTGTGGCAGGCCTGCGGCCTGACCCGTCCGTGGAACGACCCGCAGCGCGATATCGCGCGCAAGCTGACCGAGCAGCCTGAGCTGTTCCTGGTCGGTGACATCGACGGCCATCCCGTCGCCACTGCCATGGTGGGGTTCGACGGGCATCGCGGCTGGGTCTACTATCTGGCGGTACAGCCCGGCCTGCAGGGCAAGGGGTACGGGCGCATGCTGATGGCGCATGCCGAGCAGCTGCTGATCGAGCGCGGCTGCCCCAAGATCAACTTGCTGGTACGCGCAGGCAACCGCGCCGTGATCGATTTCTACGACAAGCTGGGCTATGCACCCGACGAGGCGGTCAGCCTGGGCAAACGACTGATTCCCGATATTTAGTGGGCACGCCGGACCGACATCAAGGAGACGACATGACTTTCCACGGAAGCTGCCACTGCGGCGCCATTGCCTTCGAGGTGGAGGCCGACAGCATCCCCAGCGTGATCCGCTGCAACTGCTCGATCTGCCGCCGGCGCGGCCACCTGCTGTGGTTCGTGCCGCGCGCGACGTTCAAGCTGGAAACGCCGGAGAGCAATGCCTCCACCTACCGCTTCAACACCATGAAGATCGCGCACCGCTTCTGCCCGGTGTGCGGCTGCGGCCCGTATGCGGACGGACAGGACAAGGACGGCAAGCCGATGGCCGCGGTCAATGTGCGCTGCCTGGACAATGTCGACCTGGACAGCCTGAAAGTCATCGACTACGACGGACTGCACCACTGAGGCCGCCATGTTTCGCATCCTGGGCATCGACCACCTGGTACTGCGCAGCGCCGACGTGGACGCGCTGCGGCGCTTCTATGTCGAGGTGCTCGGCTGCAGCGTGGAACGCGAGCAAACCGACCTGGGCCTGACGCAGCTGCGCGCGGGCAGCGGGCTGATCGACCTGGTCGCGCTCGATGGCCCGCTCGGGCGCGCCGGCGGCGCGGGACCGGGTGCGGAGGGCCGCAACCTGGACCATTTCTGCCTGCGCATCGACCCGTTCGATGCCGACGCGGTGCGGGCGCAACTGGCACGGCATGGCGTACAGGCCGGCGAGGTGGCGCAGCGCTTTGGCGCCGAAGGCAAGGGACCGTCGCTCTATGTGAGCGATCCGGACGGCAACGTGGTCGAGCTCAAGGGACCGCCCGCGCCGGTGACCGCACAGTAACGCGCGTGCCCCACGGCACCCCGTGCGCAGAGTGCGCGCGGGATCGCTACAATTTCCGACTGGCCCCACGCGCCGCCACCCATGGCGACCACCCCCGCCGGGCCCGCCATGACAACATTGGAAGCCAGCTCCGACGCGGACGCCGCCAGCACAGACCCTGACGCCAGCCCGGCACGCACCGGACCCGCGCACTCCGCCACGCCGCCGCGCCGGCTGGTCTGGATCCTCGGCCTGACCGAGACCATCTCCTGGGGCACGCTGTTCTTCGCCTTCACTGTTTTCATCGACCCCATGATCCGCAGCCTGGGCTGGTCCAAGCCCTTCCTGGCGGGCGGCTATTCGCTGGGGCTGCTGGTATGGGCGTTGTGCTCGTTCGCGGTGGGGCGGCTGCTGGACCGCGCACCGGCGCGCAAGGTGATGGGCGCGGGCTCGGTGCTGGCCGGGCTGGGCCTGCTGCTGTGGGCGTGGACGCCGTCGCAGAGCGTGTTCCTGCTGATGTGGGTGCCGATCGGGCTGGCCATGGCAACTACGCTGTACGAGCCCGCCTTCGTGGTGCTGCGCCAGGCCTATGGCGACCAGTACCAGAAGCCGATCGTGGTGGTCACGCTGATGGCCGGCTTTGCCAGCACGATCTTCGTGCCACTGGCGCAATGGCTGGTGATCCATCTGGGCTGGCGCCCGACGCTGATCGGCTTTGCCGCGCTCAACCTGCTGGTCTGCGCGCCGCTGCACGCGCGCATGCGTTACGCGCTGCATCCCACTTACACCGGCATGACCCCCGCCGACGGCCAGGCCGGCAGCCGCGACATTGCCCGCGCCACGCTGCGCCAGCCGGTGTTCTGGGCGGTGGTGCTGGCCTTTACCGCGACCGCGGTGGTGGCCTCGCTGCTGGGCGCGCACCTGATCCCGATGCTGACCGAGAAGGGCATGCCGGTGGCGCAGCAACTGGTGGTAGCCGCCCTGATCGGCCCGGCCCAGGTGGCGGGCCGCATGCTGATGATGCGCGCGGGGGTGCGCCACCCGGTGCGGCTGTCGCTGCCGGTCTATGCGCTGATGGGCGCCGGGCTGCTGTGCTTTGCGCTGGGGCACGGTGCCTGGCTGATGGTGGCCGCGGTGCTGTACGGCTGCGCCAATGGCGTCAACACCATGCTGCGCGCGATGGCCATGCCGGAACTGATCTCGCGCCATCACTACGCCACGCTCAACGGGCTGATGATGACGCCGGTGCTGCTGATGCAGGCCGCCGCGCCATGGCTGGGCGCGCTGCTGTGGCGTGCCGCCGGCGGCTACTGGCTGATGCTGTGGGTGATGGTGGCGCTGGCGCTGGGCGCGCTGCTGGCCTTCGGCTACGCGCTGCACCGGCGCGGGCTGCTGCGCGTGGATACCGCCAGCCGGTAGCGTCATACCCGCCTCACGCCGATGCGGGACAATGACGGCTTTTGCAGGGGCACCGCTGCCCCGCCTGCCGCACCCTCCCATGCCTGATCCGCATTCCCCGACCGCCTCCGCGCCCTTACCGGCCGCGGTGTCGCGCGCCACGCGCGGCACCATGGCGCTGTTCTTCGTCAATGGCGCCACCTTTGCCACGTGGGGCGTGCATATCCCCACCATCAAGGCACGCTTCGGCCTGTCCGACGCAACGCTGTCGCTGGCGATGCTAGCCGTGGCCGGCGGCGCCATCCTGGCGATGGGCCCGGTCGGGCGCTGGGTGGCACGTGCGGGCAGCGCACGGGCGTCGATGGCGGGCGGGCTGCTGTTCGCGCTGGCCACGGTGGCGATCCTGGCGATGCCGTCGTTCTGGCTGCTGCTGCCCGCGCTGGCGGCATTCGGCATGACCAATGCGGCCTTCGATGTCGCCATGAACGCGCAGGCAGCCACGGTCGAGGCCAGCCGCACGCGGCCCGTGATGTCGGCGCTGCACGGCATGTTCAGCCTGGGCGGCATGGCGGGTGCGGGCGCGGGCGCGGGCGGCCTGATGCTGTCGCTGGGCGTGGCGCCGCTGGCGCATGCGGAGATGATGGCGGGCGTGACCGCGGCGGTGGCGCTCGGTACGCTGCCCGGGCTGCTGGCGGATCATCCGGTGCTGCCATCGACGGCCCACCATCGCGACCATGCGGTGCGCGCGCTGTGGCTGCTGGGGCTGCTGGCCTTCCTCGGGCTGATCGGCGAGGGCGCGATGTACGACTGGACCAGCGTCTATATGCGCGACGTGGCGCAGGCGCCCGATGGCTGGATCAGCCTGGGCTACGCCGCGTTCTCGGCCGGGATGGCGTGCGGACGCTTCGGCGGCGACCGCCTGCGCGCGCGCCTGGGCGACGGCGCCACGCTGACTGGCAGTGCCTGGCTGGGCTTTGGCGGCATCGCGCTGGCGCTGCTGGCGCCGCTGCCGCTGGCCGCGCTGGCGGGCTTTACGCTGATGGGACTGGGCGCGGCAAACATGGTGCCGATCTTCTTCGTTGCCGCTTCGCGGCTGCCGGGCGTGGCGCCGGCCGAAGCGATTTCGCGCGTGGCGCGCTTTGCCTACCTGGGGTTGCTGCTGGGGCCGGTGCTGATCGGCGGGGTGGCGCACCTGGCCAACCTGCGCATTGGGCTGGCGCTGGTGGCGCTGACCATGGGCTGGATTGCGCTAGCGGGCGCGCGCTCGGCACGACGCTACCTGCCGGCGCACGCCGGCACGCCAGCGGCGCAGGCCCCGGCCGAGCGGTAAGGCGTCAGGCGGCCGCGCGCAGCGGCGCGCCGGCGCCCAGGCCTTCGAACACGAAGCTGTCCATGGCGAGCACGCCATAGGTCACTTCATCGGCAACCCGCGACACGCTGGCCGGCGCCGCTCCTGCGCCACTGGCAGCCTGCGGCCCCAACGCCGCGCCCAGCGCCACGAAGAACGGCAGCAGGTGCTCGTCGGTCGGGTGCGCGCGGCGCGCATACGGCGCCTGGGCGCGGTAGTCGGCAATGCGGCCGGTATCGCCCGTGGCCAGGGCCTCGTCCAGGGCACCCGCCATCCAACCGCGGAAGGCTTCCACATACGGCTCGGCCTGCGGCCCATGCTGATCGCGCCGGCCGCCGCCAAACACTTCCTGCAGGTTGTGCGTGAAGCTGCCGGACGCCAGCACCAGCACGCCCTCGTCGCGCAGCGGGGCCAGCGCGCGGCCGATCTCGATCTGCGTGGCGGGCAACAGGTATGGGTTCAGCGCCAGCTGCACCACCGGCACGTCGGCATTCGGGAAGAAGTGGCGCATCGGCATCCAGGCGCCATGGTCCAGCGGGCGCTCGTCGTCCTGGCCGACAAACCCGGCGCCAGGGACCGTTGCCGCCTCGACCAGGGCCTTGACCCGCTCGGCCAGCGCCGGCGAGCCCGGGGCGTCGTAGCGCAGTGCGTACAACTCGCGCGGGAAGCCGCCGAAGTCGTGCCAGGCTTCCTGGCGCTCGCGGCTGGTGACAGCCAGCGTGCTGTAGATCCAGTGCGCCGAGATCACCAGCACCGCGCGCGGGCGCCGGGCGCGCAGCTGTCCGCCCAGCGCATCGAAGGCGGCGCCGGTGGGGCCGGGGTCGATGGCGAGCATCGGGGAACCGTGGGAAATATAAAGCGAGGGAAGCATGGCGGGACCACCTTCAAACTGTTTGTGTACCTGCATCCAGTTTGGCAAAGATCCGAGCTCGGCACGGGCGCCATTTGCGGACACATCGTGCAAAAAAGTTGAATGCCCGGGCGCAGCGTGGCGTGGCGCACACAGCGCCTCGGGCACCGGCAGCGCAGCCAGGGGCGATCAGCCTATGATGCAACCGTGAGTCCGCCGGGGTGTCATCCGGCGGGGCTCCTGCAACGCCTTGATGCCACCGGCACGCCCTGCGCGCCATGTGTGGCCGGAGACTTCGGTGGTACCGCGCATCCCGCGCCGCCCCGGGCGGCACCCTCCCTTCCTGGCCCACTGGTGGCAACCGGGCGTCTACGGCAGCGTGCCCGCCGTCGCCCTGTGGATCCTGGCGCGCCTGCCGGCCGGCTTGCTGGCATCCCTGGCCGGCACGCCCGCGGCGGCAGCCTGGCTGAACCATGTCGGCGACACCGTGTTCGTGACCGGCTGGGCCGCCAGTGCCCTGCTGCTGTGGCTCACGCGCCGCCGGCCGGCGCCTGCCTGTCCGGCCATGCCGGCTACGCCGCCCTCCCCGCCCGCCCCGCCCTCCAGGCCGTCAACCCGGCGCCATCCTGCCGGCTGACCGGCGCCGCCGCGCCGATGTAAGGCGGCAACAGTCCGATCTGAAAGATTTCGCGCGACGCTCCCACCCTATCCTGCGTCGCTAGAATGCGCTGGAGACCGCCGCATGCCGCACTGCAGCGCGCACCGGCACCGACTGCACAGAGATTGTTCATGTCCGCACGCCAGCGACACCGCCGGTTCCACCCCGCGCCAAGCCGCCGCTCGCGGCCCCTTTGGCGGGCGGCCCTGGCCGCCATGGGCGCGGCGGCGCTGTTGGCCGCCGGCGCGGCACATGCCCAGGGCACGCCCGGACTGAGCCTGGCCGGGGCCAATGTGCAGCGGCACGCCAACGCGGTGCTGTCGCTGATGGCGTACTCGGTGGTGCCGGACCTTACCTCCAGCTCGCTGTCGATCAACAACACCAGCACCAACGATCCCGGCATCGTCATGTCGCAGCTGGGCGGCGGCTTCACCATCAGCAAGTCGTTCCCGCTCTACCTGGAAGGCGCTATCGCCTACAGCCGCTACGATCCCACCTTCGTTGCCACCAATGGCGCCGAGTCCCGCGCCATCCCGACCCGCTGGAACACCTTTTCCGGCACCATCGGCGTGGGCTGGGACTTTCCGCTGACGGCCAACAAGGAACTGGTGTTCCGCCCGATCTTCAACGCCTCGCTGGGCAATGTCTCCAGCGACCTGTCAATCGGCAAGTTCGCGGTCGAGCAGGTCACCGACCGCCAGATCAACTTCCTCGACGGCGGCAGCCTGAACGCCTACGGGCTGGGCGGATCGGTGATGCTGGACTGGGAGCACTACCGCGAGAACTACGAGATCGACGTGGAACTGCGCTACACCAATATCCACCTGCAGAGCTTCGGCGGCACGACCAGCTCGGTGACGGGAACGGCCACGGCGCAGACCGCCAACCTGTGGGCGCGCTGGCGGGCGCCAACCGGGATGCATGCGTTCGACCGGCCGGTGCGGTACGTGCTTGAGCTATCCCATTCACACTACCTCGGCAGCCAGGCCGGCATCCTCGGCTTCAACTACCTGACCACGCTCGGCACCGGGCTGGAACTGGACACCAGCGCGCACGAGGTCTTTGTCACGCGGATCCGGGCGGTGGTGCGCTATGTGTTCGGCAACAACGTGTCGGGCGTCTCGCTGGGGCTGGCGGCCAGCTTCTGAGCGCGTTCACAGCGGATCAGGGGCGGATCGAAAATTAAGGAATCGCTTAACATTGCGGTTTCCCTGCATTTCCGACGCTTCATGACCGCGACTACCGCCCCCATCCCCGATATTTCCAGCGCCACCCGACGAAAGGCGATCATCGCCGCCACCATCGGCAACGGCCTGGAATGGTTCGACTTCACCGTCTACAGCTTCTTTGCCGTCATCATCGCCAAGCTGTTCTTCCCGACCGGCGATGACCTGACCTCGTTCCTGCTGACCGTCGCCACCTTCGGCGTGGGCTTCTTCATGCGACCGGTCGGCGCCATCGTGCTCGGCGTCTACGCCGACCGCGTGGGCCGCAAGGCGGCGCTGACGCTGACCATCCTGCTGATGGCGCTGGGCACGGCCATCATCGGCCTGGCCCCGACCTACAACCAGATCGGCCTGTGGGCACCGGCGCTGATCGTGCTGGCGCGCCTGATCCAGGGCTTCTCCGCCGGCGGCGAGGTGGGCGGCGCCACTGCCTTCCTGATCGAGCACGCGCCCGACGCCGAGCGCGGCGCCTACGCCAGCTGGCAGCAGGCCAGCCAGGGCATCTCCTTCATGCTGGGCGCGGCCATGGGCGCGCTGGTCACCAACGGCCTGTCGCCCGAGCAGATCGATGCCTGGGGCTGGCGCATCCCGTTCCTGTTCGGCCTGCTGATCGGCCCGGTCGGCATGTATATCCGCTCGCACCTGGACGAGCCGCCCGAGTTCGAGGCGCGCCAGGCCGCCCGCAAGGCCGCCAAGGTCAAGTTCTCGCCGCTCACGCAGGTGCTGCGCGACCACCCGCGCGAAGTGCTGGCCGGCCTGGGCGTGACCATCCTATGGACGGTGTGCACCTACGTGCTGGTGTTCTACATGCCGTCGTACGCCAAGCAGCAGCTGGGCCTGCCGCTGGGCGCGACCTTCAAGTCGACCGCGCTGTGCGGCGCCATCATCCTGGTGCTGTGCCCGCTGATGGGCATGCTGTCGGACCGCATGGGCCGCAAGCGCATGCTGGGCATCGTCGCGCTGCTGATCGGCGTGCTGGCCTATCCGCTGTTCCACTGGCTCAATGTGTCGCCAAGCACGCAGACCTTGCTGCAGGTGCAGATCGTGCTGGGCATCCTGCTGGCGGCCTTTACCGGCCCGGCCCCGGCCGTGCTGGCCGAGCAGTTCCCGACCGAGGTGCGCTCCACCGGGCTGTCGCTGGCCTACAACTTCGCCGTGACCATCTTCGGGGGCTTTGCGCCGCTGATCGTGACCTGGCTGATCGAGTCGACGCAGAACAAGCTGGCGCCGGCTTACTACGTGATCGCCGCTGCCGTGGTGAGTTTTATTGCGCTGGCGTTCATGCACGACCGCACGGGCAAGAAGCTGGCCTGAACTGTCTGCTCCAGTTCCAGGCAAGAAAGCCAGCCGCGAGGCTGGCTTTCTTGTTGTCCGCTGACAGGCCGCCTAGCCGGCTTCATCCTCGTCCCGGTGGATATTGATCACATGCCGCGCCTCGAAGCACAGCGGCATGCCCGGGTTCATCTCCTCGGTGCAATACGGCTGGTTGTCAAGCTCGCCGGTGTAAAGGCTGCCTTCGCGCCCGGTGACGATCACCCACATCCGCTCCACGTGAACCTCTTCGCTGCCCGTCTCGTCGGCGACCAGGATGCGGAAGATCAGCTTGACCAGCTGGCCGGGTGCGAGTGCATCACGTTCCTCGCGCGGGGGCATCCAGAAGGTGTCGGGATGGGCGGCGGCGATGGGCTCGGCGTCGTCGAGCTCCCATCCGTCTTCGTCCAGGGTTGTCAATCGCATGTCCATTTTCAGCCTTCCGCAATCTCTCAGGTGCGGGCATGATCGCAGCAAATGCGCCGGTCGGCGAGAGCCTGGCCGGCGTCCGGGACTTTCAACAGGGAACAGGTACCCATGACAAGCAAGAAGGAAGCACCGGTGCGCTGCGGCTGGTGCGGCACGCTGGAGGACTATTGCCACTACCACGACACCGAGTGGGGATTCCCGGTCGCCGATGACCGCCGGCTGTTCGAGAAGCTGTGCCTGGAAGGCTTCCAGTCCGGGCTGAGCTGGCTGACCATCCTGCGCAAGCGCGAGGCCTTCCGCAAGGCGTTTGCCCATTTCGACATCGAGAAGGTGGCGCGCTTCAGCGAGCGCGATATCGCTCGCCTGCTGGGCGACGCCGGCATCGTGCGCCACCGCGGCAAGATCGAGGCGGCCATCAACAATGCGCAGCGGGCCCGCGAACTGCTGGAGACGGAATCGTCGCTGGCCGCCTACTTCTGGCGCTTCGAGCCCGATCCGGCCAGCCGGCCCAGGGTGCTGACACCCGAGGTGCTGCGCACCATGGCGACCTCGCCGGAATCCACGGCGCTGTCAAAGGACCTGAAGAAGCGCGGCTGGCGCTTTGTCGGCCCCACCACCATGTACGCGCTGATGCAGGCGATGGGCCTGGTCAATGACCACCAGGAAGGCTGCACGACCCGTGCCGAGGTGTTGGCTGCGCGCAAGGCCTTCAAGGTGCCGCGCTAGTGTTGCGCGGACGTATACCCGGTGCGCGCCAGGTATACGTCCGCGTGCGCCGGCTGGCGGCGACGGTATACGCCGGCGCATGACCATGCCCGCGTAAACGTCAGGCCACCGCGAACAGCGCAACGGTCCTGCCTATGTCTTTAATATTGTTTACATATGTAAACATAGTAGTAGTAGGTAAACCAGGCCTCAGGCCGTGGATAAGTCACCTTTTCCCTTTGGGCTCAGGGACTTGCAGCAAAGATAACCACTCCGGGATAACCCTGATTCGCCGGGATAGCCCGGCGGCCACGTATACGTCGGCGGCGTGGGTGCCGGAGTTATCCGTATACGTCCCACAAGGCGCCCCCAGGCGGGGCACAGCTTGTCCGGGCAGTTATCCCCAGCAACCGGCGAAGATATCCACAGACCGGGCTCAGGCAGCGCTGGCCTGGCTGCTCATGTATACGGGGTCGACGTGCGTCATCACGTTGAGGACGTGATGATGTTCCAAGGCGCGGCGCCGGGCCTCGACTGCGATGGCATGGCCCTGCGCCACCGTCAGCGTGGCATCGATCTCCAGGTGCACGTCCACCAGCACCTGGTCGCCCATCTTGCGGGTGCGCAGGTCGTGCAGGCCCAGCACACCGGGCGTACCCAGCATGGTCGCGCGGATCTCCGCGACGGTCTCCTCGTCAGCCGCGCGGTCCATCAGGTCGTCGAGCGCATCCCAGCCGAAACGCAGGCCCATGCGCGCCACCATCAGCCCCACCACGATGGCCGCCACCGGATCGAGCATGTGGTAACCCAGCAGGTTGCCGCCAATGCCCAGTGCCACCACCAGCGACGAGGCCGCATCCGAGCGCGCATGCCACGCATTGGCCACCAGCATGCCCGAGCGCACGCGCCGCGCCACCGCCAGCATGTAGCGGAACAGCAGCTCCTTGGACACCAGCGCGGCCAGCGCCACCCACAAGGCCACCGGCTGCACCGGCTGCAGGCTGGCCGGATGCTGCAATTTGTCCACCGCCGCCCACAGCATGCCCGCGCCAACCGCCAGCAGCAGCGCGCCGAGTGCCAGCGACGCCGCGGTTTCGAAGCGCAGGTGGCCGTACTGGTGGTCGGCGTCCGGGTCCTTGCGGCTCTGCCAGCCGGCCAGCAGCACCACGAAGTCGGACAGCAGGTCTGAGAGGGAATGCGCAGCGTCGGCGATCAGCGCTTGCGAGCCAGAGATGACGCCGGCCACTGCCTGCGCGGAGGTCAGGCCGATATTGACGGCCACGCTGACCAGCGTGCTGCGCCGGCCGGCCCGGTGGCGCGCGTCGACCTCGGCCGGGCTGGCGGCGGTGGCGTCGTCCGGCAGGCCTGCGGATGCTGGCCGCAGAGGGTTGTGTTCCGATTCCATCGGGTGACTATAGCCCAACATCCGCGATGGGCGGAGTGGGCCATGGCGGCGCTGCCGTGCCGATTTCGTAACAGCGCTGGCGAAGTTTTGGTGTCGCCTTTACCGTTACACAGGACGGGCACACCCGGACACTGCAAGGAGGACCCAACGATGGCGATTCGGTCACTTGCCTCGCACAGCACATCCCAGCTGCGCCGCCTGGTCGGACAGATGCAGGCGGAAGTCGATGCATTAGAGAACCTTTCCACCCCTGACGCCGACGCGCAAAGCCGCCTTGGCTATGCCATCGGCCGCCTGCGCGACGGCATCGAGGCGGTCGAGGACGCGCTGCAGTCGCTGCGCGCGCTGCAACAGGTACGGCCCTCAGCAATGAAGGCCCGCCGGCCGACCCGGGTCGCCTAGCGCTACCCGCGCCTGCACGCTGGCGCGATCCACACGGCCGGGCAGATCGCTCGCGCTCCTTGTTGTCCCCACGGGCCGGCTCACGCCGCCGGGCAATAGCGCAGCGCCTGCGACATGGCTTCGCACGCGGCCGGCACCGGGCCGATGACGGGAATCGGAAAGCGCTGGCCCAGCGCCCGGGCGGCCTCGCCCAGCGGGCCGCCGCCGATGATCACGGCTTGCGCGCCATCGGCGCGGATGCAGGTATCGACCGCGCCCGCCAGCAGGTCTTCCTGCTGCCGCGGCGCGCCGCCCAGTGCACGCGGATCGCCCTCGGTGAAGCGTGCGCCGGTGAAGAGTTCGTCCAACCCCTGCCGGCGCACGCTGGCGCTGATCGACGCCGCCAGCCGCGGCGTGGTGGTGGCAATGCCGAAGCGCCGCCGCCCGACCGCGGCCGCACGCATCGAGGCTTCGCCGATGCCCACCACCGGCACCGACAGGTGCGCGCGCAGGGCCTCGATGCCGGGGTCGCCGAAGGCGCCGACGATCACGCCGTCGGCACCGCCGGCCAGGCGCAGCATGTCTGCATCGCAGATCGCCTCAGCGGCCACGGCAAGATCGTCTTCGTCGATGATCATCGGCGCCCCGCGCGTGACCGTCGCGCCGACCACGGCCGGCGGCGCTGCCATGGCCTGCGCGAACCAGGCGCGCGCGATCTCGACCATCATCTGCGTGGTGGCGCTCGACGTATTCGGGTTGATCAGCAGGATGTGGCTCATGGATGTCTCTTGAGATTCAGGATTGCCAGCGCAGGTACATCGCCAGCGGGTGGCCCGATTTCCTGTTGGCTTGCATGGGATCGAACAAGGCCCCGGCGGGTGTGGATTGACGGCGGCACAAGGCGCATACGCCTGTGCCGAGGGGTCAACGATAGCGTATGGCGGCTGCCAGCGCGAGATGGCGGACAGCGCAGGCAGCAGAAACACAAAAGCCCCGGAAAGCGTTGGCTTTCCGGGGCTTTTGCGCGGGATATCTGGTGGACCGAAGGAGGATCGAACTCCCGACCTCTGCATTGCGAACGCAGCGCTCTCCCAGCTGAGCTATCGGCCCGTGGCGGTTGATTGTAGCGTAATACGGCGGCGCCCTTCAATCCTCGCGGCGGCGCATGAGGGCGCTGTGCAACATCAGGCTGCCATGCCCGGATTGCCGTCCATGCCGCGCACGCGCGGCAGGTTCAGCGGGCGGGCGCTGACTTCCTTCGTGCTGCGCAGCCACTGCGCCATTACGTCCCAGATCGGGGCGCCGCCGGCCTGGCGCGCCTCTTCGGCCACCGGGGCCCAGCCCGCCACCTTGTAGGTCTTGCCGGCTTCCAGCGGCTTGCCGGCCAGGCGCATGTCGCTGATGCGCTTGCCCATGCCGGCGGTCGGATCGATGGTGTACTGCAGCCCGCCCACGCGCACCATGTCGCCGCCCTGCTGGTAGTACGGGTCGGGGTTGAACAGGTTGTCGGCCACGTCTTCCAGGATGGTCTTGATGGTCTCGCCGCTCATCTGCGTCACCGTGGTGTACGGGTAGGTGATGGCGGTCTGGTCCATCAGGTGTTCCATGGTGATGGCCTCGCCCGGCAGCAGCGTGGTACCCCAGCGGAAGCCCGGCGAGAACGCGATCTGCGCGCCCTGGGCCTGCATCAGGCCGTCCAGGATCAGCTGGTCGAAGGTGCCGTTGAAGTTGCCGCGGCGGTACAGCAGGCCGCGGTTGACGGCCAGCACTTCGCCTAGTTTTTGCTCATAGGGCGCGCGAACCTTCTTGATCAGCGCGTCCATGGCAGGGTCGGCCGGCAGGTAGTTGGCGAATACCGGCAGCAGCCGGTAGCGGAAGTCCGCGACCTTGCCGCCCTTCACGTCAAAATCCAGCACGCCGAGGAACTTGCCGTTGGAGCCGGCATTGGTCACCAGCGTGGTGCCGCCGGCATTCTTCACCGGCACCGGCGCGGGCATGCCGTCATGGGTATGGCCGCCCAGGATGGCGTCTAGCCCGCGCACGCGCGAGGCCAGCTTCAGGTCCACATCCATGCCGTTGTGGGACAGCAGCACCACCGCCTGCGCGCCTTTGCCGCGCGCTGCGTCGATGACCTGCTGCAGGTTCTCTTCCTGGATGCCGAAGGTCCAGTCCGGCACGAAGTAGCGCGGGTTGGCGATGGGCGTGTACGGAAAGGCCTGGCCGATGATGGCCACCGGCACGCCATTGATCTCGCGGATCACGTACGGATCGAATACCGGATCGCCGAAATCATTGGTCTTGATGTTCTGCGCCAGGAAGGCGACCTTGCCCTTGAAGTCCTTGTCGACGATCTCCTTGACGCGGTCCGCGCCCAGGGTCATCTCCCAGTGCGGCGTCATCACGTCCACGCCCAGCGCCAGCGCGGCATCGACCATGTCCTGGCCCTTGGTCCACAGCGCGGTGGCCGAGCCCTGCCAGGTATCGCCACCATCGAGCAGCAAGGCACCCGGCCGGCCCGCCTTCAGCCGTTTCACCAGCGTGGCCAGGTGCGCAAACCCGCCGACCTTGCCATAGCGGCGAGCGGCCTCGTTGAAATCCAGGTAGGTGAACGCATGCGCCTGCGGCGTGCCGGGGCGGATGCCGTACTGGCGCAGCAGCGCGTCGCCGACCAGATGCGGCGGCTTGCCGGCATAGTCGCCGATACCCAGGTTGACGTTTGGCTCGCGAAAATACACCGGCCGCAACTGCGCATGGCAGTCGGTGAAATGCAGCAGGTGGACGTTGCCAAAGCGCGGCAGCTCGTACATGGCCTCGGCGGCCTGCGCGGCGTGCGCGTCTTGATGGGGGAACGTCATGCCGCCGGCGCCGGCAATGGCCAGCACCTGCAGGAACTCGCGTCGGTTCATGTCTCTTCCTAGAATTGACGGTGGCGGTCGGCCCGTGGCACAGGCGTCCGCCATCGCAAAACTATGGCCGCGCGTACCGCTCCAGCGCCGCCACGTCGTCTTCGAGCATTTCGCCCACTTCCTTCTGCACCACGCGGCCACGCGCGTCGATCACGTACAGCTCCGGTAGCCCCTTGCGCTTGCCGAACACGGCCTGCAGCGCGGGCGAATCCATCGTCGCCGGGAAGGTGTAGCCGCGCTTCTTCATGTAGTCGGCGGCCTCGCGCGGATCCTTGTCGATGCTGATGGTCAGCACCTGCAGCGGCGTGCCGCGCGTGCGTTCATGGAGCTTCTGCAGGCGCGGGTTCTGCATCGCGCAGAACGGGCACCACGAGGCCCAGTACTCGACCACCAGCGGCTTGCCGGCCAGCGCGGCGGCGCCGAGGGTGCGGCCGTCGAGCGTGCGCACGTCGGGCAGGCGCACGGTGTCGCCGACCTCCAGCGCTGCCGCGCCGGCTGCAGCGCCGGCCAGGCTGAAGGCCAGCAGCCAGCGCAGCAACACGGCAGGCGCGCGCATCGGCCTTACTGGTTGACCGGCGAGGCCGGGTCGAGCAGCAGCGCCATCACATCGCGGATCTGGGCCTCGGTCAGGATGCCCTTGTGGCCGAAGCGCGGCATGTTGGAGCAGGCGGCGTAGGCGCTGGAGTCCCAGATCTTGCCCCAGGTGTACTTGATGACCTCCTGCGAGTTGCCGCGCAGCTTGCCGTACTGGTACAGCGACGGGCCGATATTGCCGAACGAGATCTCGGCCTTGGTCATCTGGTGGCAGGCATAGCAGTTGCCGCCGTTGGTGCCGCCGACCTGGTCGGTGAACTGCATGCCGCGGCCGTTCTGGGCGACCTTTTCGCCTTCCTTCCAGTCGCCCAGCCATTTGTCTTCGGCGGGGTATTTCACCTGCTTGAGCTCGGCGGCTTCGATCTTCTTGGCAAGCTTCGCCGGCACCTTGGTGCGGTCCGGGTACTGGCTGCAGGCCTGCTGCATGCCGTCCTGGTTCAGCACGCCCTCGACCGTGACCGGGCCGCGCGACGAGAACGAATCCTCGATCAGGTGCTTCATGTCTGCGCCGCTGACGGCGGCGGGCTTGCCCTTGGGCGCGCGGGCCTTGGTGCTGTCCTGCGCGTGGGCGCCGGTTGCCAGCAGGGTGGCCAGGGCCGCGATGGCCAGTGCCTGGTGTTGTGTTTGCATGTTGTCTCTCCCGTACTGGTCAGCGCTTCATCGCCGGGCCGTCGTAGGTCCCGCCGTTGGCGTTTTTCGCCAGGAACATGGTCAGCGCGGTGATCACGTCCGAGCCATAGGCGGGTTCGGGAAAGCGCTGCTGGCGCAGGCAGTCGTACAGGCGGTGCTGCATGGTGCGGACCTCGCCCTGCGAGACGCGGTAGGCGGGCCAGGTGGTGTAGGCCGCCTGCGCGCCCTTGTCGGTCAGCAGGTTGGGCAGGTCCTGCAGGCGGATGCGCTGGCCGTCCACCGCATGGCAGGTGGCGCAGGCAAAGTCATAGGCGCCGCCGCGGTAGAAGAACATCTTCTCGCCCAGCGCATAGGTGCGCTTTTCTTCGGGATGGCTGAGCTGCACGTTCATCTTCACGCCGCGCGACTCGCCGGTCAGGTAGGCCACCAGGCGCTCGATCTCGGACGGCTTGCCCGACGACGAGAACGGGTTCTTCATTGCCTCTTCCTTGCTCAGCCCCTGCAGCGTCATGCGGCAGTAAGCCAGCCGCTGCTCCAGGTCCATTACCTTGCTGGTGTCCTTGAAGTAGCGCGGCAGCTCGGCGTAGGCGCCCTTGGTCACGCCCGGGCCCTTGCCCAGGTCGCACTGTTCCAGCGAGGCGTTCTTCGGGCCGGCCGGCTTCTTCCACAACTCTTCGCCGGCGGCTTCCCACAGTTCGGCGGGATTGCCTTCGGCCAGCATCTGGCGGTACTTGGCGATTTCTTCGGCGGTGCTGCCCTGCGCATGCACGGCGGCGGCAGAGGCCACTGCGGCGGTGGCCGCCGCGGCCAGCGCGGCGCGCCGGGCCAGGCTTCGGATGGTGTTCATGGGGCTTCTCCTCGCGGCCTCGCACCGTGGCGGGCCGTTCTCTCTCTTGTTGCCGGAAGCTACGCCGCCCGGCTCAGGGCTTGATATAGGCGTAGCCTTCTTCGGCCTGCAGGCGCGCAATCTCGACCACGCCGGCCGGTACCACCTTGGCTTCCATCAACAGGCTCGATTCCGGGATCTTGCGCGCCGTCAGCGTATTGCGGCACACGCGGAACTCCACCCCGGCCGAGGCCAGCGCGCCCACCGGGCCGTCAAAGGTGTTGCCGCGCGCATCCTTGGCGCCTTCGACCAGGAAATCGATGCCGTAGCCGAACGCCACCACCACGATCTTCGTTCCCGGCGCGCCGTTCAGGTGGTTGCGCAGGTTGCCCATCGCGCGCACCGCCTGGTCGATGCCTTCGGACAGCTGGTACACCACCTTCACGCGCCCGCCCTTGCCAGCAGCCGGGGCAGCCTGCGCCGCCGCCCT
This sequence comes from Cupriavidus sp. GW821-FHT07C08, assembly GCF_059419025.1. Classification (NCBI taxonomy): domain Bacteria; kingdom Pseudomonadati; phylum Pseudomonadota; class Betaproteobacteria; order Burkholderiales; family Burkholderiaceae; genus Cupriavidus; species Cupriavidus sp. GW821-FHT07C08. Next base: position 65,639 of record NZ_JBWKQZ010000033.1, on the reverse strand, counting down.
GGCGCTCAGGCCGATGGCGGCCAGTGCCGCCGATGCTCGAATAAATGCTCGCCGCATGTTGTTCCTTCCCGCCGGGCCAGTCCCGGCATCCGTCCCGAACCTTAGCAGACGACGGCGTGGCCTGCCGGCCGCGGAACGGCTGTCAGGCGATGGTCGCTTCGTCGGTGCGCTTGTCGCCCTTGTTGTCGATCCAGGTCACGGCGACCTTGTCGCCCTTGGCGCCGCCCTTGAACTTGAAGTTCAGGAACGGGTCCTTCGACACCGCCGGTCCGAACTGGGCGCGGAACACTTCCTTGCCCTTGCACTGGGCGGTCACGGACTGGATATGCCAGGCCGGCACGACCTTGCCGGACGCGTCCTTGCGCTGGCCGGTTTCCATGTCGTGCTTCATCAGAATCTTGACGTCAACCACGCCGCCGTTTTCGGTGGCGCGTACGCGCATCGGGTCTGCCATGTGTTTCTCCTGTTGCAGTTTGGGAATCTCGATCCGGGGCGCGGCGTCAGCCGCCGCAGCCGCCCAGCGTGACCTTGATTTCCTTCGATGCCACGTACCACTTGCCGCCGGCCTTGACCGCGGCATGCACGACCGAGGTCTGGCCCATCTTCACGCGCGTGGAGACGAACGGCTCGGTGCCGGCCGGGATGACGAAGTCGGCGGCCAGCGTGTTGGGGTTCTTTTCCACCAGGATCGCGATCTGCTCGGTGTCCGGGATGGTGCTGGTCACGGCCACCGGCACCACGGCGCCGTTCTCGGCGATATCGGGGGCGGTGAAGGTGATGGCGGTGCTTTTCTCGGTGCCGCTGCCGCCAAGCGCCTTGATCACGTCGGCAACGCTCTTGCCGTCAAAGGCGTTCTTGTTCCACTCGGCCGCCTGCGCTTCGCTGATCAGGCCGGTGGCGGCCATCAGCGACAGGACAGCGGTGACCCGCAGCACTTCTCGTCGTTTGGAATTCATTCATTGTTCTCCGGCTACTCCGTTCCAGTCGGTCGATGACCGCTTCGGGGATCTTCATGCGGCCGGTACATGGCCGGCCGCTGGTCTGTCCTGGCCGCGCGGCATTCACCGCCCGGCCTGGTGCATCGGCGGACTGCCCGCCTGGTCGGTAAGGCTTACTTGGCGGGGGCGCCAGCCAGCACCCACTCGACCACGGTCTTCAGGTCGGCGTCGCTGACCGCCGCATTGGCGGGCATCGGCACCGGGCCCCAGACGCCCGAGCCACCGCTCTTGACCTTCTTGGTCAGGGTCGCGAGGGCGTTCTTGTCGCCCTTGTACTTGGCGGCCACTTCCTTGTAGGAAGGACCGACCAGCTTCTTGTCGACCTGGTGGCAACCCATGCAGGCGTTCTTGTTGGCGATCTCCTGTGCCTTGGCGGCATCGACCGCGTGGGCCGATGCGGCGGCGCCGAACATCAGCGCTGCGATGACAAACTGCTTCATTGTTAAGCTCTCCAAACTCTGTAAAGCCGTGGGGACGGCAAAGGCCGCTGGGTCGTACTGCAATGGCTTCGCGGCACACACTGGCCCCCGCCTGGGGGCACTGCGGTGGCCAGTCCGCTATTTTGCCTCAAGAATCCAGCCCACCATGGCCTGCACATCCGAATCCGGGATCTGCGGCTGCGGCGGCATCGGCACGCTGCCCCATGCGCCCTGCCCGCCCGCCTTGACCTTGCGCGCCAGCGCGGCATGCGCGTCCTGGCCCTTGTACTTGCCGGCGATGTCGGCAAAGGACGGCCCCACCAGCTTGCGGTCGATTGCGTGGCAGGCCATGCACTGGTACTGGCCGGTGAGGCGCGCGCCCGGCGTGGCCGGCTCCGCAGACGCTGATGCAGCACTTTTCGATGCTGCACTGCCCGCGGCCACGCCGCGCACCGGGCCGAAGGCCCGCTGCTGCTGCGCCAGTTCGCCATGGGCATCGCGGGCATAGTCCGGTATCGACGAGGCAATCACCACCTTGCCGGCGCAGTCCTGCATGCAGGCCGTATTGCGCGTGTCCGGCCGGCCGCGCCCCGGCCACAGGCCGTGGCCGGTGGTCATGCCGTCACGGTTGGGCATGCGCCGCTGGACCTCGGCGATATTGGCGTCAGACAGCGTGAAGTCGGCCGGGACGATCTCGCCCAGGTGCAGCATATAGGCGGTGACGGCGTAGACGTCGCTCACGCTCAGGCTCTTGGGCGCGTTCCACGGCATGGCGCGGTGGATGTAGTCCCACAGCGTGCTGACGGTGCTGACCTTCATCAGCGTGGTGCGGTACGGCTGGTTGCCGGTCATTCCGGCCACGCGGCCGCGCCTGATGTCCTCGGCGGTGGTGCCGCCAACCAGCGGCGAGAACACCTCGTTGGATTCGCCGAAGTCGCCGTGGCACGACGCGCACTTGCCGTCCCAGACCTTCTGCCCCTGCGCCACCGTGCCGCTGCCCCTGGGCAGGCCCTGGAAGTCCGGGCGCACGTCGATGTCCCACGCGGCGACTTCGGCGGGCGTCGCGGTGCGGCCAAGCGCCGCGCGCGCGTCGGCCGTGCCTGCACAGGCCGGGGCGGCGCTGACGGCTGCCAGCACCAGGGCAGCGGCGGTCCTGAACTCAGCCCACATGGACATTGGACACCTCGCCGCCTGCTGCCACCTGCCAGCTCTGGATCGCGTTGTTATGGTAGATCGAGCGCGTGCCGCGCACCGCGCGCAGCTGCCCCAGCTTCGGCTGCACGTAGCCGGTGTCGTCGATGGCGCGGCTTTGCAGGATGGCGGGGCCGCCGTCCCAGACCCAGTCCAGGTTGAAGCGCGTCAGGCACTTGGACAGCACCGGCGCCTCCAGGCGCGCGGTGCGCCAGTTGCGCCCGCCGTCGGTCGAGACATCGACACGCCTGATGCGCCCGCGCCCCGACCACGCCAGCCCGCTGATGTTGTAGAAGCCCTTGCCCACCAGCTGCTGCCCGCCCGAAGGCGTGGTGATGACCGACTTGCACTCCTGGATCGAGGTGTACTGGCGCAGCTTGCCGTCCGGCATCATGTCCACATAGTGGATGGTCTCGTCCTTGGCGTTCCAGGGCTGGTCGCCCAGCTCCAGCCGGCGCAGCCACTTGACCCAGGACACCCCCTGCACGCCCGGCACCACCAGCCGCAGCGGATATCCGTTCTCGGGGCGCAGCATTTCGCCGTTCATGCCCCAGGCGACGATGATCTCGTCAGCCAGCTCCATCGGGATGGTGCGCGTCATCGACGAGCCATCGCCGCCTTCGGCCAGCAGGTAGCGGCCGCGGCGCAGGTCGGCGCCGGCATCGTCCAGCAGCACCCGCAGCGGCACGCCAGTGAACTCGCAGCACGACAGCATGCCGTGGGTGTACTGGACCGTGGGCACGGCCGCATTGCCCCATTCCATGCCGGTATTGGCGCCGCATTCGATGAAATGCATGCGCGACACCGCCGGCAGGCGCATCAGATCGTCCATGGTGTAGACGCGCGGCGTGCGCACCAGGCCGTTGAGCATCAGGCGGTGACGGGCCGGGTCGATATCGTGCCAGCCCTGGTGGTGGCGCTCGAAATGCAGGCCGTTGGGCGTGATGATGCCGAAGAAGCCCTGCAGCGGCGCGAAGGCCACCGAAGCGGCAGAGACACGCGTCAGGCCCGGCGACTCGCGCCGCACCAGGTTTTTCTCATGCACGGAGGGTTGCCCGTACGGGCGTGCCGCCACCGGCTGGCCGAGCGAGGTGGCCCAGGGCTGCGGCTGCAGGATGGCGGGATCGCCGTCGGCCGCCAGCGCCTGGCGGCCCGCCGTGGCGGCGGCAATCCCCGCGGCCGCGCCCAGGAAGCTCTTGCGCAGGAAGTCGCGCCGCGGCGCGTCCAGGCCATGCCGGCCGATGTCCTGCTGCAGCGATGCGCTGACGAAGTGCTCGGGCGCGGGCACGATACGCCCGGGCCGGTTCCGTTCCTGCAATTCAGTCTCCTCCGGCGCGCTCGCCACGGTCCTATGGACCGGTCGGCGTGCCTGTTATCGGGCCGCTGCAACGGGTGCCGCAGCGATCCGTTTGCCGGAAGAGCTGAGCTAGCCAGCGGTGCGCCGCTTGCGCGCCGGAGCTTCGGGTGCCGGCTGTGCCATGAAGCGGTCGACCACGCCGGAGGACAAGGCGCTGTCCTCCAGCCGGCTCGCCACCTGCACGCAGACCGTGCGGCACAGCTCGATCACGCTTTCGTCCGCAATGGCGTAGAACACCAGGTTCGCTTCCTTGCGGCGCGACAGCACGCCCGAGCGGTACATCGCGTTGAGATGCCGCGACACATTGGTCTGCGACGAACCCACCGTCTCGACCACCGTGCTGACCGGCTTCTCGCCATCGCACAAGGCGTGCAGGATCTTCAGCCGCGTCGGCTCCGCCAACAGGCTGAAGTAGCCCGATACCTTTTCGAATACGCGATCCAGCTCTTCCATGCCATTCAATATATTCGTATATGCGTGAATGCGCATATAGTGTTTACCCACTGATGCGGCACAGCATAGCCGCTTCGGGAGGATCAGCGGCGCGCCAGCGCCCTGCCCGCCCACAGGCGCTGGCCGAACACGTTGAGCAGCAGCCCGGCCATCACCACCGCCGCGCCCGCCCACTGCGCGCCGGACAGGTCCTCGCCCAGCAGCACATGCGCCGACACCAGCCCCACCACCGGCACCAGCAGCGTCAGCGGCGCCACCTGGCTGGCCGGGTAGCGCGTCAGCAGCCGGCCCCACATGGTGTAGCCGAACACCGTCGCCGCAAAGGCCAGGTAAGCCACGGCGAACACGGCCATGCCCGACACATGGGTGACGCTCTGCATGATGCGCGCCGGGCCCTCGACCCACAGCGACAGCAGTGCGAACGGTACGATCGGGATCAGCGCGCCCCAGATCACCAGCCCCAGCAGGTCAACCGGGCCGATCTTCTTGCTGACGATATTGCCGCTGGCCCAGCAGAACGCCGCGCACAGCGTCAGCACGAAGCCCGCCACGCTCATGCCGCCGGCGCTGCCGGCACCGGCCCCGATCAGGGCCAGCCCGCCCGCCGCCACCGCCATGCCCGCAATGTTGTGCCAGCGCACCGGCTCGCCCAGCCACAGCGCCGCAATGGCCAGCGTGAAGAAGGCCTGCGACTGCAGCACCAGCGAGGCCAGTCCGGCCGGCATGCCGACCGCCATGGCGTAGAACAGGAAGGCGAACTGGCCCAGGCTGATGGTGACGCCGTAGGCCAGCAGCAGCCGCCACGGCACGCGCGGGCGCGGCACGAAGAAGATCGCCGGGAACGCCACCAGCAGGAAGCGCAGCGCACCCAGCAGCATCGGCGGCATGCCCGCCAGGCCAACCTTGATGACGACGAAGTTGACGCCCCAGACGCAGACAATGGCGAGGGCGAGGAGACGGTCTCTGGCTTGCATGAGGGGGCTGGGGTGCGGCCCGGCGCAGTGCCGGACAAAACCCATAGGGTAGCAGCCCGCGGCCTTCGGGGCATGGCTCGCGCCTGCCGCGCGGCAGGGCGAGCGGTCCTGCCCCTACCCCAGCATCTCCGCCCAGATGCCCTTTGCCCACGCCAGCGCGTAGTCGCCTTCGAGCTGGTTCGGCGCCTCCGACAGCCCGCCCGATCCCGGCACCGTGATCATGGTCTTCTGCGCCGCGTCATAGCGGTGCACGCTGGCCACGTGCACCGCCTCGCGGTCGGAGGTGAAGCTGTAGCAGGTGTTGTTGTAGAGCGGCTGCGGGTCGGGTGCCCGGCCCGACAGCAGCGCGACCATGGCCGCGGCGGCGACCTTGCCGTGCTGGTTGGCCATATGGCCCGACTTGGGCATCAGCGGTGCAATCTGGATGGCATCGCCGATCACGTGGATATTGGCCGCGGCGCGCGACTCGAAGGTGACGAAGTCCACCTCGCACCACTTGCCATTGGCCGTGGCCAGCCCCGCCGACACCGCGATCGCGCCGGCGCGCTGGGGCGGCAGCACGTTGAGCACATCGACACGCTCGTCGTCCTGCACCTCGAACTTGAGCGTGCGCGTGGCGGGGTCCACATCCACCGCGTTGAACTGCGGCCGGTATTCCACCAGGCCGGGGTACTGCGACGCCCACACCTTGCGGAACAGCCCGGCCTTGGAGGTGATATCGGGGTTGGCATCGAGGATCAGCACCTTGCTGCGCGGCTTGTGCTGCCTGAAGTAGTACGCCACCTGGCAGGCGCGCTCGTACGGTCCCGGCGGGCAGCGGTACGGCGCCAGCGGGATGCTGATGGCATAGGTGCCGCCGTCCGGCATGGCCTCCAGCTGGCGGCGCAGCGCCACGGTCTGCGGACCGGCCTTCCAGGCGTGCAGGACCTGGTCGCCGCCGGGCTGCTTCAGCCCGGGCAGCGCATCGCTCATCATCTCGACGCCCGGCGACAGCAGCAGGCGGTCGTACGGCAGCGTGGAGCCGCCCGCTAGGCGCACGGTCCGCCGGGCCGGGTCGATGGCCACGGCGGTATCGCGCACCAGCCGCACGCCGTGGCGGCGCACCAGCGCGTCGTACGGCAAGGTCAGGTCGGCCAGCTGCCGGCTGCCGCCGAGCACCAGGTTCGACAGCGGGCAGGAGACAAAGGCCGGATTGGGTTCGACCAGCGTGACCTCGATCGCCTGCCCGCTCCACTCGCGCAGGTAGCGGGCAGCGGTGGCGCCGCCGTAGCCGCCACCTACCACCACCACCCTGGCCGGCGCCGCGGCGCGTGCCGCCCCGACCCCGACCCCGACCGAACCCAGTACTGCGGCGCCCGCGGCGCCCAGGAAGCTTCGTCTTTGCATGGTAGTCCCCCGCTGTCAGCGCACCGCGGCGAACCACGCCGTGATGGCCGCGATCTGGTCGTCGCTGTAGCCCTTGGCAATCTGGTGCATCACCGTGGCCGGCCGCGTGCCGGCCTTGAAGGCCTGCATCTGCGCGGCCAGTTCCGCCTGCGGGCGGCCGGCCAGCGGCGGGATCGTGCTGCCCGCCGGCGCGCGCCCGGCGGGGCCATGGCAGCTGGTGCAGGCAGCGGCCTGGCTGCGCGCACGCAGCGCGGCATCGGTAGCAGGGGCAGCGCTGTCTGCCGGCAGCGCCGGCCGGGCGCCGCACAGCGCCGCGGCCAGCAGCGCCAGCCGCAGCAATACAGCGGGCCGGGGGAAGATTGTCATGGTCTCGCTCCGTGTAGGGGCCGGCGCTGGACTCCGCGGGGGGCGGCCGGCGTGGCAACCGTAGCACATCGGGCGGGGCGGTGTGCGGTGAAAACCGCAGAAGGACAAACGGCGTCCGCATGAGCGGACGCCGTCGAGATCGGCCCCGGAAGCTGGACCGGGCGCGCTCAGGGCAGGTTGCGGCCCGGCGGCAGTGTCACCGGCGAAGTCACCGGTGCGGCGACCGGGCTGGTGGTCGCCGCCGTGCCAGCGGCGGCACCGGCCGGCGCATCGACCGGACCGCCCACGCCCGGCACCGACTGCACCGGCGCCGGCGTGCCGACATTGCCGTCGAACGACGGGTTCTGCGAGGTGGAAGCCGCGTCCAGGCGCGCGCGCTCGGTGTCGTTGACGTAGTCGAAGGCCTTGACCACCTTGGTCACGCCCGAGGCATTGCGCGCCACGTCGGTGGCGCGGTCGCCCTCGGCCGCGGTCACCACGCCCAGCAGGTAGACCACGCTCTTCTCGGTGGTGATCTTGATCGAGTTGGACGGCACGCCCTCGGCGGTCATCATCAGCGTCTTGACCTTGCTGGTCAGGTAGGCGTCCTGGCTCTGGGTCATGAAGCCGGGCGAGTTGACGATCTCAAGCTCGTTGATCACCACGCGCGCATTGGGCAGGCCGCGCACGTACTGTTCGATCTGCTGCTTGACGTTGTCGTTGCTGGCCTCGCCGGTCAGCAGCACCTTGCGGTTGAACACGGTCACGTTGACGCGAGCCTGGCCGCTGTAGCGCGAGTTGATGGTGCTCTCGGCCTCGAGCTGCAGGCCGCGGTCCACGGTCTGGGTGGCGGCCGGGCGGCGGTCGGTGGCCATGGCCACGCCGGTCCCCATGGCGCCGGCGATCACGGGGAAGCAGCCGGCGAGCTGGGTGGCGCAGACCAGCACGGCCGCCGCGGCCAGGCTGGCGCGGCCAAGGCCGGCGGTGCGGGAAGGATGGCGCGCGCCGGCGCCGTTCCGGGGGGCTTGCGTAGTGGGCAGGTTCGTCATGCGGTCCTTGCTGTGGCTGGATGTTGGGAATGGGAGGAAGGCAGGATCAGGCTTCCCCGAGCAGTGCCTCGTCGATGCCGTCGCACAGGCAATGCAGGGTCAGCAGGTGCACTTCCTGGATGCGCGCGGTGCGCTCGCTCGGCACGCACAGGTGGATATCGAATTCATCGAGCAGGCCGGCAATGGTGCCGCCGCCCTTGCCGGTCAGCGCAATCACGGCCATCTCGCGCTGCCGCGCGGCTTCGATGGCGGCGATCACGTTGGCCGAATTGCCCGAGGTGGAAAGCGCCAGCAGGATGTCGCCGGGCTGGCCCAACGCCTCGACCTGCTTGGAAAACACCTTGCTGAAGTCATAGTCGTTGCCGATCGCGGTCAGGATCGAGCTGTCTGTGGTCAGTGCGATCGCGGCCAGGCCCGGGCGCTCGCGCTCGAAGCGCCCGACCAGTTCGGCGGCAAAGTGCTGCGCATCGGCTGCGGAGCCGCCGTTGCCGCAGGCCAAAATCTTGTTGCCGCTGGTCAGCGCGCCGACCATGCGTTCCACGGCGGCGTCGATATAAGGGGCCATCACCGCCGCAGCCTGTCGCTTGGTCTCGGCGCTGTCTAGAAACTGTTGCTGGATACTGTCGATACTCATGGCTCTGGGGGCCTTGTTGTTGCCATTGCGATCCGCGGATCGTACCTCAGGGTCTGCCGCGCATTATGAACCAGCCCCGGCGGCATCCTGGTCAAAGGCATGCTGCAGCCAGTCCAGCCGGCCGGGTTCCAGGGCCACCACGTCGAAGCGGCACGGCGGCACCTGCGCCAGCGTGGCCAGGTAATGCGCGGCCGCCAGCAGCACGCGGCGCTGCTTGGCCGGCGTGACGCTGGCGGCGGCGCCGCCGAAGCCCCGGCCGCTGCGCTGGCGCACCTCAACGAACACCAGCGTGCCGTCCGGCGCCCGCATGACCAGGTCGATCTCGCCGCCTTTGCAGCGATAATTGCGAACCACGGGCTCCAGGCCCTGGCGCCGCAGGTGTGCCAGGGCCCGGTCCTCCGCCTGCGCACCGCGTAGCTGTGTGGTTTGCAACTGCGTCGTGGATTTGAATGATCGCATCAACGGAAGTTCTCAAGCATGAGTGACTGGATCTCCCTGGCGGCCAGCCAGTCCTACCCGGCCGGCACCCTTTATGTCGTGGCCACGCCCATCGGCAACGTCGCCGACTTGTCGCTGCGCGCGCTGCATGTGCTCGGCCTGGCCGACGCCGTGGCCTGCGAAGACACCCGCAATACCGGCCAGCTGCTGTCGCGCGTGGGCCTGCAGCGGCCGCTGGTGGCCGTGCACGAGCACAACGAGCGCGAGGCCGCGGGCCGCATCGCGGCGCGCCTGGCGGCCGGCGAGCGCATCGCCTATGTCTCGGATGCCGGTACGCCGGGCATCTCCGACCCGGGTGCGCGCCTGGTCGAGGCGGTGCGCGCCGCCGGCCATCCGGTGGTGCCGCTGCCCGGGCCCAGTGCCGCGGTGGCCGCGCTGTCGGTGGCGGGCGACATGCTCGATGCCGGCGAGGGCCGCTTCACCTTTGTCGGCTTCCTGCCCAGCAAGCCCAAGGCGCGCACCGAGGCCATCGCCCGGCTGGCGGCGCTGGACCACGCCTGGGTCTGTTACGAGGCGCCGCACCGCATTGCCGACACGCTGGCCGCGCTGGCCGCGGGCCTGCCAGGCGAGCGCCGGCTGCTGGTCGGGCGTGAACTGACCAAGCTGTTCGAGGACATCGCGGTGCTGCCAGTGGCGCAGGCGCCGGCCTGGCTGGCCGCCGACCCGAACCGGGCCAAGGGGGAATTCGTGCTGGTGGTGGAAGGCGCTGGCGCCGCAACGGCCGCCGACGGCTTGCCGGATGCCGAAGCCCAGCGCGTGCTGGCGCTGCTGCTGGCGGAACTGCCGGCCAAGCGCGCCGCCAAGCTCGCGGCCGCCATCACCGGCGCCGGCACCGATGCGCTCTACCAGCTGGCGCTGGCACAGCGCGCGGGTCAGGCAGAGGACTGACGCGGCCCGCGCGTGGTCCCGGGATTGGGGGGAGGAAGGTAAAGCGGAGGTGTCAGCGCGCGGCGGCATGCGGCGGCGCTGCCCTGGTCAGCGCCGTGTGCGCTTGACGGTCTTGCCGCTGGCCCTGGTCGACTTGCGCGCCTTGGCGGGCGCCAGCGAATTGGCCAGTTCCGGCACGGATACGTCGTCGTCGCCGCTGCCGTCGCCGGCCTCGGTGCCGCCGGCATCGACCTGCGGACCCAGCGCGGCCACTTCGGTGCGCGTCAGGCGGCGGATTTCAACGTTGGTGGCGCCGCGGTCGACGAAGCCGAGGCGGCGTGCGGCGCCGAAGGACACGTCCAGTACGCGGTTGCCGTGGTACGGCCCGCGGTCATTGATGCGCAGCACTGCTACCTTGTTATTGCGCAGGTTGCGCACCAGCACCCAGCTGTCGAGCGGCAGCGAAGGATGGGCGGCGGTCATGGCGCGCATGTCGAAACGTTCGCCGTTGGCGGTCTTGCGGCCGTGGAAGCCCTTGCCGTACCAGGACGCGACGCCGCGCTGCTCGAACGTGCCGATGTCGGCGCGCAGGCCTTCCAGCGAGCTGCCGCTGCGGCCTTCGTCCGCGTCATAGCCGAACAGGTTCCAGCTGCCGCTGTCCGAGGCACGCGCGGACTTGTCGGCGTCGGTGCGATCGATTCTGCCGGCCTTGCCGTTCTTTGCCGCGCGCGTGGGTACAGCGCCAGCGTTGTCGTTGCTTGCGTTGTTGCCTTCAGGGGGCGTGGCACAGGCGGCCAGCACCACGGCGCATGCGGTGCATGCGCCGAGCTTGGCAAGCCGTTGCCAGCGCTTGGCGAGAGCGGAGATCCGTAACATGGGCGGCAGTCTAACATTGACTCTTTACGACTATCTCTTTCAATTTGTTACGAAGTCTGTGCGATTTCGCACCATCGTGGCCTATCTGCCCGGAATCCCGCTTGTGGCAAGGGATTTCCGCCCGAGACAGGGCTTTTGCGCGGGTAACGCATAATGCACGCGGCTTGCATCGGGGGCGGTGAATCGCCGCCCGGCGCTACAATGCTGGGCACCGCCCGCCGTCCGTGCGGGCCAGTCCGTGGCGCCCGGCCAGAAGGCGCCCGGCGCACAAGAAATCGTCCATGAAAGCCCTGCTCATTCCCGTCACGCCCTTCCAGCAAAACTGTTCGCTGCTGATCGATGAAAGCACCGGCCGCGCCGCGGTCTGCGATCCCGGCGGCGACCTGGATCGCATCTGCGCGGCGGTCAAGGAGCAAGGCGTCACGCTGGAAAAGATCTTCCTGACGCATGGCCATGTCGATCACTGCGCCGGCGCCGCGGCGCTCGCGCGCGAGCTAGGCATCCCGATCGAAGGCCCGCAGCAGGACGAGCGCTTCTGGATCGAGCAGCTGCCCGAGCAGACGCGCCGCTTCGGCTTCGGCCAGGCCGAGAGCTTCGAGCCAGACCGCTGGCTGGAGAACGGCGACACCGTGCAGTTCGGCAACGAGACGCTGGAGGTCTACCACTGTCCCGGCCACACGCCCGGCCACGTGGTGTTCTTCTCGCGCGCCAACCGGCTGGCGGTGGTGGGCGACGTGCTGTTCGCCGGCTCGATCGGCCGCACCGACTTTCCGCGCGGCAACCACGCCGACCTGATCCGCTCGATCCGCACGCGGCTGTGGCCGCTGGGCGATGACGTGACCTTCATCCCCGGCCACGGCCCGGTCTCGACCTTCGGCGAAGAGCGTCGCAACAACCCCTACGTGGCTGACCATCTGATCGACGTGGGCTGACGCCATGGCCAAGCGACAGGCGCCCGACACCCGCCCGGAGATCTACGTCAGCACCGACGTGGAGGCCGACGGCCCGATCCCGGGCCCGCATTCGATGCTGTCGTTCGCGTCCGCGGCGATGCTGGCGGACAAGACCGTGGTGGGCACGTTTTCCGCCAACCTCGAGACCCTGCCCGGCGCCGCCGGCCACCCGGTGCAGATGCAGTGGTGGCAGACCCAGCCCGAGGCCTGGAGCGCCTGCCGGCGCGACCTGCAGCGGCCCGAGGACGCCATGGTCCGCTATGTCGAATGGGTCGAGAGCCTGCCCGGCAAGCCGGTCTTCGTGGCCTTCCCGGCCGGCTTCGATTTCACCTGGATGTTCTGGTACATGATGCGGTTCGCCGGGCGCTCGCCCTTTGGCTGGGCCGCCCTCGACATCAAGACGCTGGGCTTTGCGCTGACCGGGCGCCCCTATCGCAAGACCGTCAAGGCGGCCTTCCCGGCCGCCTGGATGGATCCGCTGCCGCACACCCATGTGGCGCTGGATGATGCGCTTGAACAGGGTGCGCTGTTCTGCAACATGCTGGCTACGCTGCGTGAGCGCGAGGCCGCTCTGGCCAACGTGGTGCCCGACGCGGCAGCGGATGCTAGCGAGCCCTCACCTTCGCCCGGGCATCCCTGAACCGGTTGCTGCGCCGCGGCAGCCCCGGCGGCACGCCCCTTGCAGGCTTGCGTACGCATCTGACGCCAGCGCGCCTATAGTAGAAGCGGATATGGCGTACCGGGCGAAACGAGCCACAGACTATCCGGCGCACTTGCGCAGCCACGCCATATGCCGTTTGAGCTATGTTGCCCGGATCGCGCGGCGCCTGCCGAGGAGGTGTCGATCATGCGTTTTCATACCGACCTGCACTTGAAAGACCTGGCCGGCCGGATCCATTGGCCGCATGCCACGCGGGGCGCCACGCCCATTACCCATCGCCACACCTCGGATGAGGACGCCGAAGTCGCCAAGGCCACGCTATACGTCAGCACGGTGACGCTGGTGGTGCTGCTGGTCGTGCTTGCGGCCATCGCTTTCGGTCAGGAGGCCATGCACTGGCTGGGTGTTCATTAGACGACCCGCCTGAAGCTGTTTGCCTCAAGCACCGGCCGGCCCCCACAACGTGGGGGCCGGTTTTATTTGGGGCCGTGCATTGGCTGGCTCAGGCCAGCAGCGGCGCCACGTTCTCGGGCGGCCGGCCGATCGCGGCGCGGCGGTTGCGCACCACCACCGGGCGCTGCAGCAGGATCGGGTTGTCTGCCACGGCCGCCAGCAGCTCGGCCTCGGTCAGGCCGGGATCGGCCAGGCCCAGCTCGGCATACGGCGCTTCGTTGTCGCGCAGCATCTCGCGCACCGGCACGCCCAGCATGGTGTGCAACTGGCGCAGCGTGGCCAGCGACGGCGGCTCTTTGAGGTATTCCACGATTTCCACCGGTTCGCCCAGCCGCTCGCTGGCGGCCTGGACCAGGGCGAGCGTTTCGCGCGACTTGGAGCAGCGGGGGTTGTGGTAGATGGTGATCATGGCAGGGTCCTTTCTTGTCGTTGCCGTGCCCCGCCCCGGGGCGTTGGCACTAATGCGGTGCAAATCAATCCGCACTATATACAAGACACCGGCCCTCGCGCAGCATCAGGCTGGTGCATGTGCCCGGCACGCATCCTGCGTTGCCCCAAGTCCTTGCATAGGGCGCCATTCCCGATGACTTCCACCACCCTTTCCACCACGACGCCGTCCGCCGGCACGCGCAAACCCTTCACCCTGCGCGACGCCACGCCCGCCGACGTTCCCGCCATCCACGCCATCTACGCGCACCACGTGCTGCACGGCCGCGCCTCGTTCGAGGAAGCGCCGCCGAGCCTGGACGAGATGCAGCAGCGTTTTGCCGACGTGCAGCGCAAGGGCCTGCCCTACCTGGTCGCCGTGCGCGACGGCGAGGTGCTGGGCTATGCCTATGCCTCGTCCTACCGCGCGCGCAGCGCCTACCGCTTTGCCATCGAGGACTCGATCTATATCGATTACCGCCGCGTCGGCGAGGGCCTGGGCCAGGCCCTGCTGGCCGAACTGGTCGCCCGCTGCGAGACCGGGCCCTGGCGCCAGATGGTCGCCGTGATCGCCTGCACCGCAGGCGGCGAAGGCACGGGTTCGCTGGCCGTGCATGAACGGTTGGGCTTCCGCACTGTCGGCCGGCTGGAGGCGGTGGGGTTCAAGCACGGGCAGTGGATCGATACGGTGCTGATGCAGCGGGTGCTGGGGGCGGGGGCGACGACGCTGCCGGAGTAGGCGGAATCGGCCGCGGCAAGTTCAGACGTGTCCCATAGGCACGCGGGGGCCCTGTGTCGGAAGAGACCACGTTCATTCTCACGCTGAACCCGCAATTGCGTGATGCATTCATGGCCGAGGCCGCGGCTGAAGGCCTTACCACCTCGCAGGTTGCTGAGGCGCTGGTGCGCGAGTATCTGGCGCGGCGCCAGCAAGCCCGCGACGACGAGGTCCTTTTCCAGCAGATGGTTGAGGAAGGCAGGGCTTCGATGCGTGCCGGCATCGGCATTCCAAACGAGCAGGTGGAAACCGAGTCCGCCGAGTGGTGTGCCGCGATATTGCGGAAAGCTTGAGGCTCATTTGGACGCCACAGGCACTGCAACAACGTACAGCGATCCGGAGCTTCATCGCACAGCATGATCCGGTTGCCGCTGTCCGGATGGAAAAGCGGTTCAATGAGGCGGCTGCGCGGCTGCAGAAATTCCCTGAACTTGGAACGGCAGGCCGCTCGCCGAGCGCTCGTGAATTCGTGGCGCACGAGCACTACCGACTGATTTACGAACTCAACGAAGGAGTGATCTGGATTGTGGGGATCGCGCACACATCGCGGCGCCCTTCCTAGGGTGCAACGTGCCGTTGGCAACCAGCACAACAGATCGAGAACATAAAAGCAAAGCGCCACGGGGTTTCCGTGGCGCTTTTGTATTGGCCAACCGCCTATTGGCGGTCCGGCTCAATGAAATGACTTACTTCATCAGATCCGACAGCGCCAGCGCCACCACCTTGGTCGCGCGGTTCAGGTCGTTCAGGCGCAGGTTCTCGTCCGAGTTATGGCCGCGGGCTTCCATCAGCGTGCGCGGGCCGGCGCCGTACAGCACGGTCGGGATGCCGCGCTTGGTGTAGTGACGGGCGTCGGTGTAGAGCGGCACGCCTTGCACCGGGATCTCCACGCCGAACACGGACTCGGCACGGCTCTTCAGGGCGCCGATCAGCTTTTCCACGCCCGGAAGTTCCGACAGCGGCTCGGCCAGGATGATGCGCTCGACCTTCACTTCGATGCCCGGACGGTCCTTGGCGGCCTTTTCCACCACGGCGCGGATCTCGCCTTCGGCGTCGAAGCCGATTTCCTCGGGAATCATGCGGCGGTCGACGCGGAAGGTCACCAGGTCAGGCACCACGTTGGTGTTGATGCCGCCCTTGATCAGGCCCACGTTCAGCGTGGCGGTGTCGATGCCCGGCACCTTGGACTTGCGCGTGGCCAGCTCGGCACGCAGGCCGTAGATGGCTTGCAGGATGTGGGTGGCGGCTTCGATCGCGTCCACGCCGGTGTGCGGCATGGCGGCGTGGCCCTGCTTGCCCTTGACCGTCACTTCGACGTGCAGGCAGCCGTTGT
The DNA here is from genome assembly GCF_059419025.1 of Cupriavidus sp. GW821-FHT07C08. Classification (NCBI taxonomy): domain Bacteria; kingdom Pseudomonadati; phylum Pseudomonadota; class Betaproteobacteria; order Burkholderiales; family Burkholderiaceae; genus Cupriavidus; species Cupriavidus sp. GW821-FHT07C08. Next base: position 49,988 of record NZ_JBWKQZ010000033.1, on the reverse strand, counting down.
GCGACGAGGTGATGCCATACGAGAAGCCGGCCGAGATGGCGTAGTCGGCCTTGCTCAGGTTGTTGTCGAGCAGGAACTTGGGACCGATGTCGCCGCCGGTTTCCTCGTCATAGGTGAACTGCAGCTCGACCGCGCCGTTGATCGTGGCGCCCTGCTTCTCGGCTTCCATCAGCGCCAGCACGGCGTAGGTGTAGGTGGCGAAATCCGACTTGGACACCGCCACGCCGCGGCCGTACATGACCGGGCCGTGCTCGCTGTCGGCCACTTCGCCGCCGTACGGGTCCTTGGTCCAGCCCAGGCCCGGGGGCACCACGTCGCCGTGGGCGTTCATGGCGATGGTCGGGCCGCCCGTGCCGAACTGCTTGCGCACGACCAGGTTGGTGGCGCTGATCATGCCGGCTGCCTTCACCAGCTCGTCCGGCACCTTGTGCGCCTCCACCGTGAAGCCCAGGCCCTCCAGCAGTTCCTTGGCGCGCTTGCCATGGGCGTCGCAGTCGCCTGCGGGGTTGTCCGAGGGAACCTTGACCAGTTCGGCCAGGAAGGCTTCCTGTTCCGGACGGTGCTGGTCGATGAATTGCGTCAGCGTGGTTTCAGTGGGGTTCATATTGTCTCGTGCGGTCATGACTTGTTCTCTTAACTACGGAGGAGGGTTCGGGTGGGTTCCGGGGAGTCTGCGCTGGCTTACTGCGGCAGGCGGAAGTGCTCGACGAAATCGCTGAACACGCGCGCGGACAGGGCTGCATCCTCGGCGGTCATGGTTTCGGTGGGATGGTGGCTGATGCCGCCGTTGCCGCAGCGCACAAACAGCATGGCAACGTCGGCGATGGCGGCAATGGCCATGGCGTCGTGGCCGGCGCCCGACGGCAGATGGCGCACCGGCACGCCCTGGCGGGCAATCGCGGCGGCCCATTGCTCTTGCAGCCACGGGGCACACGGCACGCTCTTCGCCTCGTGGGTCTTGCGCACTTGCGCGCGCACGTTGCGGCGCGCGCACACACGCTCGATCTCGGCCAGCACGTCGTTGGCGGCGGCCTCGCGCTCGGCATCAATGCCCGAGCGGATGTCGATGGAGAACACCGCATGGCCGGGCACCACGTTGGTGGCGCCGTTGGGCACGTTGAACTGGCCGACCGTGCCGACCAGGCCCGGCTTGCCGCCGCAGCGCTTCTCGATATACAGGCCGATCTCGGCCCCGGCCATGGCGGCGTCGCGGCGCATGTCCATCGGCACCGTGCCGGCGTGTCCGGCCAGGCCTTCGAGTTCGACGATAAAGCGGGTGGCGCCGGAGATGGCGGTCACCACGCCCACCGGCAGGTTTTCATTGAGCAGCACCGGACCTTGTTCGATATGGACTTCGATAAAGGCCGCGACCTGGCTGCTGTCATGCCTGGCGGCGGGCAAGGCAGCGGGGTCGAAACCGGCCTCGCGCATCACCTGGCGCATGGTCTTGCCGCTGTCGTCGACATTGTCCAGCACGTTGTTGTCGAAGGTGCCGGCGATGGCGCGGCTGCCCAGCAGCGTGGCCTTGAAGCGCACGCCCTCTTCCTCGGCAAAGCCGACCACCTCGATCGCAAACGGGAAGCGCTTGCCCTGGCGGTTCCATTCGGCCACGCACGCGGTCGGCAGGATCACGCCGAGGTTGCCGTCATAGCGGCCGCCGTCGCGCACGGTGTCGAAGTGCGAACCGGTCAGCAGCGCTGGCGCGTCGGGCGTGGTGCCCTCATAGCGGCCGATCACGTTGCCGGCGGCGTCGCGCCGCACCGTCATGCCGGCCTGCTGCATCCATTCGGTCAGCTGCGCGGCGGCGCCGTGGTGGGCCTCGGTCAGGTAGGTTCGGGTGAGCATGCCGGGCTGCTCGGTGTGGACGGCCAGGGCGTCGGCCCAGGCCATGATGCGCGTGCCAGTCTCTGCGGCGGACGGCGACGGATTTGCTGCCATGCGTTGTCTCCTGCTGGAAGTGCGTGAACGCCGCGGCGGGTGGTCCGGCAAGGCCTGCCGGTGTCTGCCGCAAGGCCTGCCGGCGCGGGCGGGGCGCCCGGGCCGAAGCTCTATTCTGTGCGATTCATGGTAGCACAGTGAATTCAAAAATTGCATACAAAAATGATATGCACTATATTCGCTTCCACGTTCAGACAATTTGCCGCGGACAATCCGGTCCGGTCAGGCGATTGCGTGGATTCCGCCTCAACAGGGGGGCTATCCGCGAGGTGGCGCGCTCCCGACCCGGAAGCCCCGCACGGAACGTAAGGCCGGCAGCCACCCGCCAGTAGAGCAGTACGGGGCCGCCGGTGATTCCTGGATCAGATGGGCCAGCCAGCACCAGCCAATGCACAGGCGCCGGACCGGCCCGGTACGGAGACAACCATGCAGCATGCAGTTCCCTCGCAGCCCCGCCCCGGCACCCCCCAGCCCCGTTTGCATACCCGCTTCACCCGTTCGCTGTTTGGCCAGGTGCTGATTGCCCTGGTGATTGGCACGGCACTCGGCCTGGCCTTCCCCGAGTTCGCCGCCAAGCTCAAGCCGCTTGGTGATGCCTTTATCAAGCTGATCAAGATGCTGATCGGCCCGATCGTGTTCTGCGTGGTGGTGGCCGGCATCTGCGGCGCGGGCGAGCTGAAGAAGGTTGGCCGCGTCGGCATCAAGGCAGTGGTGTATTTCGAGATCGTCACCACCATCGCGCTGGCGCTGGGCATCCTGCTGGCCTATGTGTTCCAGCCCGGCGTCGGCATGAATGTCGACCCGCGCTCGCTCGACGCGTCGGCCATCGCCGGCTATATCGACAATGCCACCAAGGTGAAGGACCAGGGCACCGTCGATTTCCTGCTCAAGCTGATCCCCAATACCGTGTTCGGTGCCTTTGCCAATGGCGACGTGCTGCAGGTACTGGTGGTATCGATCCTGTTCGGCTGCGCGCTGTCGCTGGTGGGTGAGCCGGGCCGGCCGCTGGTCAGGCTGATCGATACCTTCTCGCACACGCTGTTCAAGATGATGGGCTTCATCATCAAGCTGGCGCCGCTGGGCGTGCTGGGCGCGGTGGCCTTTACCGTGGGCAAGTACGGTATCGGCTCGCTCAAGCAGCTGGGCTTCCTGGTGTTCCTGTTCTACGGCGCGGTGGCCATCTTCGTGCTGGTGGTGCTGGGCACGATCATGCGCGTGTGCGGTTTCTCGGTGATCAAGCTGATCCGCTACCTGCGCGCCGAGCTGCTGGTGGTGCTGGGCACGGCCTCGTCCGACAGCGTGCTGCCGCAAGTGATGAAGAAGCTGGAGTTCATGGGCATCAAGAAGTCGGTGGTGGGCCTGGTGATCCCGACCGGCTACTCGTTCAACCTGGATGCGTTCTCGATCTACCTGACGCTGGCCGCGGTGTTTATCGCGCAGGCGACCAACACGCCGCTGGCGCTGGGCGACCTGCTTGGCATCCTGGCGGTGGCGCTGGTCACCTCCAAGGGCGCGCACGGCATCCCCGGCTCGGCCATCGTGATCCTGGCGGCTACGCTGTCGGCGCACCCGGCGATTCCGGCGATCGGGCTGGTGCTGGTGCTGTCGGTGGACTGGTTCATCGGCATTGCCCGCGCGCTCGGCAACCTGATCGGCAACTGCGTGGCGACCGTGGTGGTGGCCGCCTGGGAGAAGGATATCGACCGCGAACGGGCCCATGGCGTGCTCAACGGCACCATTGAAGCGACCGACCTGGATGCGGGTCTGGCCGCGATGGCGGAGGACGGCGTGGACGCCGGATCTCCGGTCGCCGTGCCAGGGCGGTAGTCCACTGCATCAGATGAGCTCGCCCCCGCTGGACTGCGCCTCAAGGCCGTAGGCGTCGTTGCAAATGCTCGCAATAGCCGTGCTATTGCTGCGCTTTGCGCCTAGCCTATGACCTTGCTGCGCAGCCCCTCGGGGACGATTCATCTGCCGCAGTAGACTAGAATCACGCATCTCCCCAACCGCGCAGCCTCTGCGCAAGTGCGCTGCCATGCCCGAGCATATCGATCCTGACATGACCGCCGAGGCGATCGCCGAAGACATAGTCGCGGCCATCGTTTCGCACCGCCTGCCGCCCGGCACCAAGCTGCGCGAGGAGGCCCTGGCCAGTGTCTACCGCGTCAGCCGCACCAAGGTGCGCGCGGCGCTGCTGATGCTGTCCAAGGACAAGGTCATCCAGATCGTGCCGGACAAGGGCGCCTTCGTGGCCAAGCCCAGCGCCGAAGAGGCGCGCGAGGTCTTCGCGGTGCGCCGCATCCTGGAAGCGGCGCTGGCGCGCGAGTTCGTCGCCAAGGCGACCCCGGCCGACTACAAGCGCATCGACAAGCACCTGGCGGCCGAGCGCAAGGCGCTGACGGGCAACGATGCGCAGGTGCGCACCCGGCTGCTGGGCGACTTCCATATCGTGCTGGCCGAGGTGGTCGGCAACGGCGTGCTGACCGAGATGATGCGCGAGCTGTCGACGCGCAGCGCGGTCATCACCATGCTGTACCAGTCGCGCCGCGACGCGGCCTGCTCGTCGGACGAGCACCGCGAATTCATCGAGGCCGCCCGCGCCGGCGATGTCGAGCGGGCCGTCGCGCTGATGGTGGACCACCTGGGCCACGTGGAAGGTGCGCTGCATTTCGAGGAAACCGCGCCGGTGTCGCGCGGCAAGGACCTGGTGACCGCGCTGCTCGCGTAGGCGTCCACTTGATGTGAGTCAAAGCGGCCCCTGCAGCCCGCGCGCACACTTGACCCCGCCATGAAGACGCGGGGGCGCACTTCATGAGCACTCCGCCTTCCGGCACCTCATCGTCGGAAGGCTGCCCGCACGCTGCAACGGTGTGCGGGCTTTCTTTTTTCTGAGGACTGGGTTTTGCGCTACGGAATGGCGCCCTGTCCCGCCGCTTGGCCGCCTCGCGGTCCCGCACCCGTTTTTCCCTTTCCCGCCAGCTAGTTGCAGCGCCCGGACGGCATTCCCGGCGCCGCCATTGTTGCGTCCGCGGTGGCGGGCATTGCCGGCGATACGCGAAATCGAATTCCGGCTTCGGGTTAGGATGCCGGAGGCCCGAACCAGAGGCCGGCGCCGCCCTCGCAGCACCCGGGGCGGACGCACACCAGAACAGATACATGGAGACCGTCATGCGCCATCGCGCGATACCTGCCGTGCCGCCACGCCGCCGGCGCTAGCCCTCCCCTGCATTTCGCCCCGCCGCGGTCCTGCCTGACGCCGGATTGCGGCCCGCATCGCCTGACCATCGATCGAGAGGACTTCCCATGCCCAGTGCCTTCCGCGCCGACGCCTTTGTCGGCAAGACCGTATTCGTCGCCGGCGCCTCCTCCGGCATCAACCTCGGCATCGCGCACGGCTTCGCGCGCGCCGGGGCGAAGCTGGCGCTGATCAGCCGCACCGCCGAGCGCATCCAGGCCGCCGCCGACACCATCACCGCGGCCGGCGGCACCGCCATCGGCATGGCCGCCGACGTGCGCGACTATGCCGCCGTGGAAGCGGCCTTCGCGCGCGCCCAGGACGAACTGGGCCCGATCGACGTGGTGATCTCCGGCGCCGCGGGCAACTTCCTCGCGCCCGTGGTCGGCATGTCGGCCAATGCCTTCAAGACCGTGGTCGACATCGACCTGCTCGGCACCTTCAACGTGTTCCGCGCCAGCTTCGACCACCTGGCCAAGCCGGGTGCGTCGCTGATCGCGATCACCGCGCCGCAGGCGGTCAACGCCATGATGTTCCAGGCCCATGCCTGCGCCGCCAAGGCCGGCATCAACATGCTGATCAAGTGCCTGGCGATGGAATGGGGTCCGGCCGGGGTGCGCGTGAACGGCATCTCGCCCGGCCCGATCGCCGACACCGAAGGCATGGCCCGGTTGGCGCCCACGCCCGAGATGGAGGCGCGCTACAAGGCCCGCCTGGCGCTGCGCGACTACGGCACCAAGGACGATATCGCCGATGCCGCGATGTACCTCAGCAGCGACAACGCGCACTACGTCACCGGCACCATCCTCGACTGCGACGGCGGCAGCAAGCTGGGCGACGCCTCGGCCGATGCGCTGAAGAAGCCGCAGTAATCACCGTACCGAATACCGACCACGAGACCAGGAGACCCCCAATGACGGCATCCGTCCTCTATCAAGCCAGCGAAGGCGTGGCCACGCTGACCCTGAACCGCCCGGACGTGCTCAACGCGATGAACGGCGACCTGATGCGCGAGCTGCGCGAGGGCGTGGAGCGCGCCGCCGGCGACGCCGCGGTGCGCGCCGTGCTGATCACCGGCGCGGGCCGCGGCTTCTGCGCCGGCGCCGACCTGGCCGCGCGCGGCAAGGATGGCATCACCGATTCCGGCACGCTGCTGCGCGAGCGCTACCACCCGATCATCATGACGCTGCGCCAGATGCCCAAGCCGGTCGTCACCGCGGTCAACGGCGTGGCCGCCGGTGCCGGCATGAGCCTGGCGCTGGCGGGCGACGTGGTGCTGGCGGCCCGCTCGGCCAGCTTCCTGCAGGCCTTCTCCAAGATCGGCCTGGTCCCGGACGCCGGCAGCACCTACTTCGTGCCGCGCTATGCCGGCGAGATGCGCGCCCGCGCGCTGGCCATCCTGGCCGAGAAGATCGATGCCGAGGAAGCCCAGCGCATCGGCCTGGTGTGGAAGGTCCACGCCGACGACGCGCTGCAGGACGAGGCCGGCAAGCTGGCCCGCCACCTGGCCACCATGCCGACCATGGCCTACGGCATGATCAAGGAAGCCCTCAACCAGAGCTTCGACAACGACCTGGCCGCGCAGCTCGAAGTGGAAGCCACGCTGCAGTCGCGCGCCAGCCGCAGCGATGACTGCAAGGAAGGCGTGGCCGCCTTCATGGAGAAGCGCAAGCCGCAGTTCAAGGGCCGTTGAGAACCCGCATCACAAGGAGCCAGCGCATGAGCGCCAGCAGCAACGAACGTATCCTCGTCACCATCGAAGACGGCGTCGCCGATGTCCGCCTGAACCGCCCCGACAAGATGAACGCGCTCGACCAGGCCATGTTCGACGCACTGGTCGAGACCGGCGAGCAACTGGCGCGCATGCCCGACCTGCGCGCCGTGGTCCTGTCCGGCGAAGGCCGCGCCTTCTGCGCGGGGCTGGACATGGGCCGCATGGCGGGCATGTTGTCGGACGGCGGCGGCGAATCCCACAACGACAGCATCGGCGCGGGCCGCCTCGGCAAGCGTACCCACGGCATGTCCAATCGCCCGCAGTACGCGTGCATGGTCTGGCGCGAACTGCCGGTGCCGGTCTTCGCCGCGGTCCACGGCGTGGCTTTCGGCGGCGGGCTGCAGGTGGCGCTGGGGGCGGACGTACGCTACGTCGCGCCCGATACCAGGCTGTCGGTCATGGAAATGAAGTGGGGGCTGGTGCCCGACATGGCCGGCATGGTGCTCACGCGCGGCCTGGTGCGCCCCGACGTGCTGCGCGAGCTGATCTACAGCGCGCGCGTGCTGAGCGGCACCGAAGCCTGCGAACTGGGCCTTGGCACCTACCTTGCCGACGACCCGCGCGCCGCGGCGCTGGAAGCCGCGCGCCAGGTGGCACAGAAGAACCCGGATGCGATCCGCGCGGCCAAGCGCCTGATGGCGGTGGTGGAGCGCGGCGACAATGCCGCCATCCTGCAGGCCGAGTCCGACGAGCAGGACCGGCTGGTCGGCTCGCCCAACCAGCGCGAGGCAGTGCTGGCCAATATGCAGAAGCGCGCGCCGCGCTTCGAGCCGGCGGGCTGAAGCAGGCCGCTCAGTGGTGGTGCCGCGCGGCTCGCCGGCGGCGCCACCACAACGCATAGACTGCCACATTGACCACCAGCACCACCAGGCCAAGCCACAGCTGCACCGCCGGCGTGAGCCCGGCCGGATAGATCAGCGGCAGCAGGTAGCGCTCGACAAAACCGCCGCTGTAGCCCGCCTGCCCCGCAGCCTGGCGCAGCGTGTTTTCCAGCGGCGTCAGCGGGCAGATCCAGCCGGACCATTCGATCAGCACGCCCCATGCCGCCGCTGGCAGGTGCAGCCATGCGACACGCGGCCAGCGCAATGCCAGCAGGCCGCCCGCCACCACGAACAGGATAAACAGCCCATGCACGATGACCACCAGGTCGGCCAGCCAGGCTGTGATCGGCATCGCGCTCGGCGGCGGCCTCAGTTGCCGCCCGCCGTGTCCATCCAGTAGCCCGGGCGCGCGAACTGCGCCTTCAGGTGCTCGATGAAGAAACGGATCTTGGCCGGCACCGGGCGCTGCTGCGGGTACACGGCAAGGATGTCGTAGTCCGGCAGCGCGTATTCGTCCAGCACCGTGATCAGTTCGCCGCTCTCCAGCTGCGGCAGGATCTCCCAGGTCGAGCGCCAGCCCAGGCCCAGGCCCTCGCCGGTCCAGCGGTGCAGCAGCTCGCCGTCGTTGCAGTCCAGGTTGCCGTTGACGCGCACGGTCACGGTCTTGCCGTTCTGGCTGAAGTACCAGCCGCGCTGCTGGCCGCCCTGCAGGTTGAACGCCAGGCAGTTGTGCTGGGCCAGGTCGTCCAGCGTCTGCGGCACGCCGTACCTGGCGAAGTACGCCGGCGTGCCGCACACCACGCGCTTGTTCGACGCCAGCTTGATCGCGACAAAGTTCGGGTCGATGGCGCCGCCGATGCGGATGCCGACGTCATAGCCTTCGCGCACCAGGTCGACCACGCGGTCGGTCAGGTTGAATGAGATCTGCACTTCCGGGTTGGCCGTGAGGAACGCCGGCGCGTGCGGTGCCACGTGCTTGCGCCCGAACGCCGCCGGTGCCGAAACGATCAGGTGGCCGGTGGCCTTGTGCTTGCCTTCGGCAATCAGCATCTCGGCGCGGTCCAGGTCGGCCAGCGCCTTCTTGCACTGCTCCATGAACACCGCGCCCTGCTCGGTCACGGCGATGCGGCGCGTGGACCGGTGCAGCAGCTTGACGCCGATGCGGGCTTCCAGCGCGTTGATGCGGCGGCCGATCATCACCGGCGTCACGTTCTGCGTGAGCGCCGCGGCCGCCATGCTGCCGTGCTCCACCACGGCGATAAAGGCTTCGATTTGCTTGAGTTTGTCCATCGGATATTCGTCTCCCGGGCGCCATTGTGCGGCATCCCCGGGGATGTGGCATCCCTGCGCGGCTGATGGGCAGGATCGCGGCATCCGCATATGGCCGCGTCAGGGCCGCTGCCAGGGGCAGGCCGCGTCACCCGGCGCCGGTGCGGAATCAGCCGCCCGGAGCCGCCCGCGCTCTGACCTGCGCGTTCATCTCGGCCGCTTCGCCCAGCACATGGGCCAGCCGCCGCAGCGGGCGGCTGCATTGCACGTGCAGGTACAGGTAGCAGGCCGCGCCGGTCACCACCATCACGCCGTAGATCCACAGCAGCGCCCCGGCCATGGCCTGATGACGCGGCAGCGCGGCCACCACGGCCGCGGCCGGCGCCAGTGCCAGCAGCATTGCCAGGGTGCGCGCAGCACCTTCCCACAACCGCAGTTGCAACACCACGCGCCGCTGGCGTGCCTGCAGCTGCGGCGGCGGGATGCGCGCCAGCCGGCGCAGCAGCGCATCCTCGGCCACGCTGTGGCGGTCCATCTCGGCGGCCTGCCAGCGCAGCGGATGGCGCAGCCTGGCCAGCACGATGCCGGCGCGCGTGAGTCCGGCGCCGACATAGCAGGCGGCCGACAGGGCCAGCAGCGCCTCGAAGGTCCGCAGCGACCACAGCGGCACCGGGTGCTTCAGCCACAGCCGCCAGACGGCCAGGGCCGCGCCGCTCAGGATGGTCGCGACCAGCGCCCCGATAAAGCCCACCCACAGCGCGCGCCCGAGGCGGCCGCCCGGCGCCGCAGGGTCGGCGGCCGGCCCGGGCGGGGCGGCGGCAAGCGCTTCAAGCAGTTCGTAGGTAGACGGCAGCCTGGAATACATGGTCGGCCCGGATGGCGAGGAATCCCGCCATTTTGCCGCACTGCGCTGCGGCGGCCCGCCGGCGCCGGCCCGTACCCACCGCTGCGCTGCGTGCCCGTACCGTCACACCACATATCCAATTGCCTACTCCGGCGTACGCTCGCCGACCGTCCAATTGGGCTTCCAAGGCGATATTGCGTACCCCAGGTATCGAATCAACTGATCTCCCTTCTGTTTATCCCACCCCGCCTGCGGGAATAGGATCGACTCCAACGGAATTCACACCATCACTGGAGACAAGATCATGGCAAAGATGAGAGCAATTGACGCGGCAATCGCCGTGCTGGAGAAGGAAGGCGTGACCACGGCATTCGGCGTGCCGGGCGCGGCCATCAACCCGTTCTACTCGGCAATGCGCAAGTCGGGCAACATCAACCACGTGCTGGCCCGCCACGTCGAGGGCGCCTCGCACATGGCCGAAGGCTACACCCGCGCCGAGCCGGGCAACATCGGCGTCTGCGTCGGCACCTCGGGCCCCGCCGGCACCGACATGATCACCGGCCTGTACTCGGCCTGGGCCGATTCGATCCCCATCCTCTGCATTACCGGCCAGGCCCCGCGCGCCCGCCTGTACAAGGAAGACTTCCAGGCCGTCGATATCGAATCGATCGCCAAGCCCGTGACCAAGTGGGCCGTGACCGTGCGCGAGCCGGCACTGGTGCCGCAAGTGTTCCAGCAAGCCTTCCACATCATGCGTTCGGGCCGCCCGGGTCCGGTGCTGATCGACCTGCCGTTCGACGTGCAGGTGGCCGAGATCGAATTCGATGTCGACACCTACCAGCCGCTGCAGCCGTACAAGCCGGCTGCCTCGCGCGCCCAGATCGAGAAGGCCATCTCGATGCTGAACGCGGCCGAGCGCCCGCTGATCGTGTGCGGCGGCGGCGTGATCAACGCTGACGCGGCGGACCTGCTGGTCGAGTTCGCCGAACTGGTCAACGTGCCGGTGGTGCCGACCCTGATGGGCTGGGGCGTGCTGGCCGACGACCACCCGCTGCAAGCCGGCATGGTCGGCCTGCAGACCTCGCACCGCTATGGCAACGCCACGCTGCTGGCTTCGGACTTCGTGATGGGCATCGGCAACCGCTGGGCCAACCGCCACACCGGCAGCGTCGACGTCTACACCAAGGGCCGCAAGTTCGTGCACGTCGATATCGAGCCCACCCAGATCGGCCGCGTGTTCGGCCCGGACCTGGGCATCGTGTCGGACGCCAAGGCCGCGCTGGAACTGTTCGTCGAAGTTGCCCGCGAAATGAAGATGGCCGGCCGCCTGCCGTGCCGCAAGTCGTGGGTGGCCGACGTGCAGAAGCGCCGCCGCACCATGCAGCGCAAGAGCGATTTCGACAACGTGCCGGTCAAGCCGCAGCGCGTGTACCGCGAGATGAACCAGTACTTCCCGCGCGACGTGCGCTACGTCAGCACCATCGGCCTGTCGCAGATCGCCGCGGCGCAGTTCCTGTCGGTCAATGAGCCGCGCCACTGGATCAACTGCGGCCAGGCCGGCCCGCTGGGCTGGACCATCCCGGCCGCGATCGGCGTGAAGACCGCCTCGCCGGATTCGGACGTGGTGGCGATCTCGGGCGACTACGACTTCCAGTTCATGATCGAAGAGCTGGCCGTGGCCGCGCAGTTCAAGGTGCCGTACATCCACGTGGTGGTGAACAACTCCTACCTCGGCCTGATCCGCCAGGCGCAGCGCAACTTCGAGATGGACTACTGCGTGCAGCTGGCCTTCGACAACGTCAACTCGCCTGAACTGAACGGCTACGGCGTGGACCACGTCAAGGTGGTCGAGGGCCTGGGCTGCAAGGCGATCCGCGTGTTCAAGCCGGAAGACATCGCCCCGGCCTTTGCCGAAGCGCGCGACCTGATGGCCGAGTTCTCGGTGCCGGTGGTGGTCGAGGTGATCCTGGAGCGCGTGACCAATATCGCGATGGGCACCGAGATCGACAACGTCAACGAGTTCGAGCCGATCGAAGACCTCGAGGACATCGAGGAAGCGATCCTGAAGGAAGAAGTGGAAACGGCGTAAGCAGCACCATTCCAACATGGAAGCGCGGGCTACGGCCCGCGCAAATCCAGCGCCCCTGCATCACCGGTTCTGCACCGGCAGAACGACAACACAACTAAACCGGAGAGACTCATGACTAAACTTGCGGCCAACCTCACCATGCTGTTCAACGAAGTGGGGTTTCTCGACCGCTTCGAAGCCGCCGCGCGCGCGGGCTTCCGCGGCGTGGAATTCCTCTTCCCCTATGCCTTTCACGCGGACCAGATCGCTGACCGCCTGAACCGCTTCCAGCTGGACCTGGTGCTGCACAACCTGCCCGCCGGCAAGTGGGAAGCGGGCGAGCGCGGCATTGCCTGCCACCCGGACCGCGTTGGCGAGTTCCAGGACGGCGTGGGCGAGGCCATCAAGTACGCCAAGGTGCTGGGCGTGCGCCAGCTGAACTGCCTGGTCGGCATCCAGCAGCAGAACGTCAAGCGCGAGCAGGCCCAGGAAACGCTGGTGGAAAACCTGCGCTTCGCCGCCAGCGCGCTGGCCGCCGAGCATATCGACCTGCTGGTCGAGCCGATCAACACCTTCGACATTCCCGGCTTCTTCCTGTCGCGCACGCAGCAGGCGCTGGACCTGATCAACCAGGTCAATGCGCCCAACCTGTACGTGCAGTACGACATCTACCACATGCAGCGGATGGAAGGCGAGATCGCCAACACCATCAAGGCCAACTTGCCGAAGATCAGGCACGTGCAGCTGGCCGACAACCCGGGCCGCAATGAACCGGGGACCGGCGAGCTGAACTACCACTTCCTGTTCAAGTTCCTGGACGAGATCGGCTACAACGGCTGGATCGGCTGCGAGTACAAGCCGAAGACCACCACCGAAGCCGGCCTGGGCTGGCGCGCCGAGCACGGCGTGCAGTAACGGGTTACCACCTACGCCAACCAAGACAGACTTAATCTCATTCAAGGAGACATCAACATGGCAAACCAACGCAACGTCGGCTTCATCGGCCTGGGCATCATGGGCGCACCGATGGCGGGCCACCTGCGCGCCGCCGGCCACACGCTGTTCGTGCATGACGTCAACCCGGCCCCGCAAGCGCTGGTCGATGCAGGCGTGACCGTCTGCACCAGCGCCGAGGAAGTCGCCAAGCGTGCCGACATCATCGTCATCATGGTGCCGGACACCCCGCACGTGGAAGCCGTGCTGTTCAGCGAAAAGGGCGTGGCCGCCGCGTTCAAGGCTGCCGGCAAGGAAGCCAGCCACAGCAAGATCGTGGTCGACATGAGCTCGATCTCGCCGATCGCGACCAAGGACTTCGCCGCGCGCATCAACAAGCTGGGCGCCTCGTACCTGGACGCACCGGTGTCCGGCGGTGAAGTGGGCGCCAAGGCGGCAACGCTTACGATCATGGTCGGCGGCCCGCAGGAAGCCTATGACCAGGTCAAGCCGCTGTTCGACCTGATGGGCAAGAACGTCACGCTGGTCGGTGGCAACGGTGACGGCCAGACCACCAAGGTGGCCAACCAGATCATCGTCGCGCTGAACATCCAGGCCGTGTCCGAAGCCCTGCTGTTCGCCTCCAAGGCCGGCGCCGATCCGGCCAAGGTGCGCCAGGCGCTGATGGGCGGCTTCGCGGCCTCGCGCATCCTGGAAGTGCACGGCGAGCGCATGGTCAAGCGCACCTTCGACCCGGGCTTCCGCATCGAGCTGCACCAGAAGGACCTGAACCTGGCGCTGCAGGGTGCCAAGGCCCTGGGCGTGGCACTGCCCAACACCGCCACCGCACAGGAGCTGTTCAACACCTGCGCCGCCAACGGCCTTGGCAAACAGGACCATTCGGCCCTGTGCCGCGCGATCGAGATCATGTCTAACCACCAGATCGCCAAGTAAGCAGCAACCACGTCGTCCCCGCCCTGCGGGGACGACTAGCTTTCCCCGTCAGCACCAGGACTTTTCATGCTCGCCACCGAACCTCAAGCCGCCCTGCTCTCGCCCCAGCGCGCCGCAGCGCATCCCGGACAGTCCGACGCGCGCGCGTTGCTGCGCGACCTGTTCGATACCGCGGTCGCTTCCGTCAGCGCCAGCCACTGCCTGCCGCCGCACCTGCCCACGCCGCCCAAGGGCCGCACGGTAGTGATCGGCGCCGGCAAGGCCGCTGCCGCGATGGCGCAGGCGGTCGAGGCGAACTGGCAAGGCGAGCTGTCGGGCCTGGTGGTGACGCGCTACGGCCATGGTGCCGATTGCCAGCGCATTGAAGTGGTGGAAGCCGCGCACCCCGTTCCCGACGAAGCCGGTGCGCGCGCCGCGCAACGCATGGTGGAACTGGTGCAGGGCCTGACTGCCGACGACCTGGTGCTGTGCCTGATCTCCGGCGGCGGTTCGGCGCTGCTGGCCGCGCCAGCGCCCGGCCTGACGCTGGCCGACAAGCAGGCCGTCAACAAGGCGCTGCTGCGCAGCGGCGCCAGCATCGGCGAGATGAACTGCGTGCGCAAGCACCTGTCGGCGCTCAAGGGCGGCCGGCTCGCGCTGCACTGCGCCCCGGCACGCGTCGAGACGCTGCTGATTTCCGATATCCCCGGTGATGACCCGACCCTGATCGCAAGCGGCCCGACGCTGCCCGACGCGACCACCTGCGCCGACGCGCTGGCCGTCATCGCCAAGTACGGCATTGAAGTCCCCGCCAACGTGCGCGCCCACCTGGAAAGCGGCGCCGGCGAAACGCCCAAGCCCGGCGATGCCCGCTTCGAGGGCCACCGCAACGTGACGCTGGCCACCGCGCAGCAATCGCTGGAAGCCGCGGCCGCGCGCGCGCGTGAACTGGGCTACGAGGCCCACATCCTGTCCGACTGCATCGAGGGCGAAGCCCGCGAAGTGGCCGAAGTGCATGCCGCCATCGCGCGCCAGGTGGCGCAGCGCGGCCAGCCCTTCAGCAAGCCCTGTGTGATCCTGTCCGGCGGCGAGACCACCGTGACCGTGCGCGGCAAGGGCCGCGGCGGGCGCAATGCCGAGTTCCTGCTGGCCCTGGCGGTGGCGCTCGACGGCCTGGCCGGCGTGCACGCGATCGCCGGCGACACCGACGGCATCGACGGCTCCGAGGACAACGCCGGCGCGCTGCTGTCGCCCGACACCCTGACCCGCGCCGCCGCGCGCGGGCTGTCGGCGCGCGCGCACCTGGACAACAACGACGGGTATGGCTTCTTTGCCGGCGTGGACGACCTGATCGTCACCGGTCCGACCCGCACCAACGTGAATGACTTCCGCGCCATCCTGATCGTGTAGGCCTGCAGTCGTCAGCGCAGCACCGCCGTACCGAAGCAGTCGTTCACCTGAACAGCATTACCCGGCGCGCCACGTGGCGCGCCGTCCGAGAATGGAAGAGGAGACATCATGAGACGCCAGCGCAAAGCGAAGATCGTTGCCACGCTTGGACCCGCAAGCACCGACATCGCGGTGATCCGCGAACTGTTCGAGGCGGGCGCCGACGTGTTCCGGCTGAACTTCAGCCACGGCACGCACGAAGACCACCGTGCGCGCTACGACGCCGTGCGCAAGATCGAGGCCGAGACCGGCCGCCCGATCGCGATCCTGGCCGACCTGCAGGGCCCGAAGCTGCGCATCGGCACCTTCGCCGCCGGCAAGGTCGCGGTGCGCGCGGGCGATGTGTTCGT
Source organism: Cupriavidus sp. GW821-FHT07C08 (assembly GCF_059419025.1). Lineage (NCBI taxonomy): Bacteria > Pseudomonadati > Pseudomonadota > Betaproteobacteria > Burkholderiales > Burkholderiaceae > Cupriavidus > Cupriavidus sp. GW821-FHT07C08. The sequence goes on along the minus strand of NZ_JBWKQZ010000033.1, from coordinate 34,374 downwards.
GCTCGACAGCGATCCCACCCCGGGCGACGGCACCCGCGTCTACCTGCCGCACCCCGAGCTCTTCGCCGCCGCGCAGCCGGGCCAGTCGCTGCTGATCGACGACGGCAAGGTACGCCTGTCGATCGAAGCGGTGACCACCGGCACCATCACCACGCGCGTGGTCAACAACGGCACGCTGTCCGACCGCAAGGGCGTGAACGTGCCCGACGCCGTGATCCCCATCCCCGCGCTGACCGAGAAGGACCGCAAGGACCTGGACTTCGCGCTGGCGCTGGGCGCTGACTGGATCGGCCTGTCGTTCGTGCAGCGCCCGTCCGACATCGTCGAAGCGCGCGAGATCGTCGGCACCCGTGCCGGCATCCTGTCCAAGATCGAGAAGCCGGCCGCGCTGCAGCAGCTCGAAGAGATCGTGCGCGTGTCCGATTCCGTGATGGTGGCGCGCGGCGACCTCGGCGTGGAGTTGCCGCCCGAGCGCGTCCCCGGCGTGCAGAAACGCATCCTGCGCGTGTGCCGCCAGCTGGGCAAGCCGGTGGTGATCGCCACGCAGATGCTGGAATCGATGATCGACTCGCCGGTGCCGACCCGCGCCGAAGCGTCGGACGTGGCCAGCGCCATCTATGAAGGCGCCGACGCGGTGATGCTGTCGGCAGAGTCGGCCAACGGCCGCTACCCGGTGCCCGCGGTGTCGATGATGAACCGCATCGTCACCGAGGTGGAACGCGACCCGCTGTACCGCAACCTGCTCGACGCCCAGCATGAGACCCCGCTGAACACGCGCCAGGATGCGATCTGCGCGGCGCTGCGCGAAGTCACGCAGATCATCGGCGCCGCGGCGACCGTGACCTACACGTCATCGGGCGCCACCGCGCTGCGCGCCGCGCGTGAGCGGCCGTGCGCGCCGATCGTCAGCATCACGCCGAACCTGGAAATCGCGCGCCGCCTGGCCATTGCCTGGGGCGTCCACTCCACCGTGAGCCCGGATGTGCAGAGCGTGGATGAAATGGTCGAAGCCGCCACACGCGCGGCGGTGGCCGAAGGCTATGCCGTGCCGGGTGACCAGATCACCATCGCCGCGGGGATGCCGTTCGGGCAAGGCGGGACTACCAACTTGCTGCGCGTGGCTGAAGTTGGCGCCAGCGCGGTGGCAACCGCACCGGCTGCGCGTGTGGCTGCCTTGGCCTGACAGCGCTGCTTTCGTTCCCGTCCCGGAACGTTCAGGTCATGACGGAACCGGGTGCAAACCCGGTTTCTTTGTTTTGCCGCACACCGCCTGCGTTGCCCGTCTCCAGGGCGAGTGGGTGGTGTTTTTTTGTTTGTCTTGGTTACCATGCGGTCGGGTGTCGTCCTTGGCACGCGCTGCTGTTTCGCCGGCTACGCCGGCGAAACAGCCCACGCCCGCCAAGAACGACACCCGACCGCATCGCACCAAAAATAGCATCCAACCCCAGATTGCTATACTGATTGCCACCCCCCCACCCTGCAATTCCCCCTACCCCCGGAGCCCCCATGCGCCTAGATGACGAAGCCGAAAGCCAGAACGTTGAAGACCGCCGCGGCGGATTCGGCGGCGGGTTCGGCGCCGGGCCAAAGACCATTGGCATCGGCACGATCGTCATCGCACTGGCAGCGTCTTATTTCTTCGGCATCGACCCGATGCTGATCATGCAGGGCGCCTCAGTGCTGCAAGGCTCCGGCCCGCAGCAGCAGCAACAGCATCAGGTGAACCGCCCGCCGGCGACGGATCAGATGACGGTGTTCACGCGCAAGGTGCTGGGCAACACCGAGCGCACCTGGCAACACATCTTTGAAACCCAGCTGAACCGCCGCTATGCAGCCCCCACGCTGGTGCTGTTCTCGGGCGCCACGCCCACGGCCTGCGGCACCGGCCAGTCGGCGATGGGCCCGTTCTACTGCCCCGGCGACCAGAAGGTCTATATCGACCTGGCCTTCTATGACGAGCTGCGCCAGCGCTTCGGCGCCAGCGGCGACTTTGCCCAGGCCTATGTGATCGCGCACGAGATCGGCCATCATGTGCAGAACCTGCTGGGCGTATCGGACAAGGTCGACAGCGCGCGCCGCCGCATGGGCGAGGCGCAGGCGAACCAGCTGTCGGTGCGCATGGAACTGCAGGCCGACTGCCTGGCGGGTGTCTGGGCCGCCACCGCGCAGCGCGCCAACCAGCAGCTGCTGGAGCCTGGCGATGTCGAAGAAGGCCTGAAGGCCGCCGCCGCGATCGGCGACGACCGGCTGCAGCGCCAGTCGCAGGGCTATGTCGTGCCGGAGGCCTTTACCCATGGCTCCAGCGAGCAGCGTGTGCGCTGGCTGCGCCGCGGCATTGAGTCCGGCGATATCCGCAAGTGCGATACCTTCGCCTCGCGCGACCTGTAAGCGCGGGCTTGACCCCCGACGTCTGAGGGGTGCCGGCAATGTGACGTTTGCGTTGTCCGGACCCTGTTCCCTGTCTATAATCGCCGGCAAGGCCGCATTGCGACGGCCAGTCGCCGGCGTCAATCCTCATCGATCCTTCCTGCCGCAGCGCCGGGTTCTCCCCACAGGACCCCTGCACGCGCCGCGGTGCACGCCGGCCCCGGTCGACGGGCCACGCGGCCGCTGACCGACAGGCGACCCGCCCCGCGGCCAGATCGGCACCATCAGCAACATCGGCCCAGCTTTGCCGCGACTTGCCGCCTCTTGCCGCTGAGCCTTGCGGCGTCTCCACACCCAAGCCGTTCCGTTTCAACCGCACCGGAGCCACGGCCGATCTTCACTTGCCGTGCGCCCGTGCCAGCCCTGACCTGACATGGCGTCGTTTTTCCTGAAGCGCCCGGCGTTTGCCTGGGTGCTGGCCATCCTGACCGTGGTAGCGGGCCTCGTGGCCCTGAACCGCATCCCCATCGCCCAGTACCCGGCGGTGGCGCCGCCCACGGTGATCATCTATGCCGATTACCCGGGTGCGTCCGCGCGCACGGTGGAGGACCGCGTCACCGCGGTGCTGGAGCAGCAGATGCATGGCATCCCCGGCCTGCTCTACCTGGATTCCAGCAGCGAGGGCGGCACCGCCACGGTGACGCTGGGCTTCCGACAGGGCACCGACCCGCAGCTGGCGCAGGTCAACGTGCGCAACCGCGTGGCGCAGGCCGAGCCCTTGCTGCCCGAGGCGGTGCGCCGCGGCGGCGTCTATGTCGACCAGGCCAGCAGCAGCGCCTTCATGTACGTGTCGCTGGTGTCCGACAGCGGGCAGCTGGACGAGACCGCGCTGGGCGACTTTGCCGCCGGCTCGGTGCTGCCGCTGCTGCGCCGCCTGCCCGGCATCGGCAAGGCCGAACCGTATGGCGCCGAGTACGCGCTGCGGATCTGGTTCGATCCCGACAAGCTGCACGCCTTCAACCTGACCACGGCCGAGGTCGAGGCCGCCATCCGCGCGCGCAACGGCAACGTGACGCCGGGCCAGCTGGGCGCCGCGCCTGCGGTGCCGGGCCAGCCGTTCCAGGCGATCGTGCGCCCGCCCGCGCCGATGAGCGATGCGCAGGCGTTCGGGCGCATCGTGGTGCGCGCGGCCACCGACGGCTCGGCCGTGCTGCTGCGCGACGTAGCGCGGGTGGAGCTGGCCGCCAGCGACTACCGCTACGGCTCCACGCTCAACACGCGCAATGCAGCGTCGATCGGGCTGAAGCTGGCCGACGGTGCCAACGTGCTGCAGACCTCGCGCACCGTGCGCGCGGCGCTCGATGCCGCCAGCAAGGGCTTTCCGGGCGACGTGCACTATGAGATCTCGTATGACGGCGCCACCTTCGTGCAGGCCTCGATCTCGCGCGTGGTGCTGACGCTGGTCGAAGCCACGGTGCTGGTGTTCCTGATCCTGTACCTGTTCCTGGGCAACCTGCGCGCGACGCTGATCCCGTGCATCGTGGTGCCGGTGTCGCTGCTGGGCACGGTCGCCTGCCTGTACGCGCTGGGGCTGTCGCTGAACGTGATCACGCTGTTCGGCGTGGTGCTGGCGATCGGCATCCTGGTGGACGATGCCATCGTGGTGGTCGAGAACGTCGAGCGCATCATGCGCACCGACGGCGTGGGCGCGATGGAGGCCGCGGCGCGCTCGATGCGCGAGGTCTCGGGCGCGCTGGTGGCGGTGACGCTGGTGCTGTGCGCGGTGTTCGTGCCGATGGCGTTCTTCGGCAGCGCGGTGGGCGTGATCTACCGACACTTTGCGGTGACGTTGGCGGTGTCGATCGCGTTCTCGCTGTTCTTTGCGCTGACGCTGGCGCCGGCCATGTGCGCCAGCCTGCTGCGCCACAGCGCGGCGCCGGCGCGCGGGCCGCTGGCCTGGTTCGATGCGCGCTTTGCCGCCTTCACCGGGCGTTATGCCGGCTGGGTGCAGGCGCTGCAGCACAGGCGGCTGCGCTGGCTGGCGGTCTATCTTGCGTTGACGCTGGCATGCGGCTACGCCTTGTGGAAGATGCCCAGCGGCTTCCTGCCGGAAGAGGATACCGGCGAGATCGTGGTCGATGTCGAGCTGCCCGCCGGCAGCACGCAGGCCGACACGCGCCGGCTGGTGGCCGGGCTGGAACAATGGATGCGCGACGAGCACTACCCGGTGCATTCGAGCTTTGCCGTGCTGGGCTGGTCCAGCGGCGGCAGCGGCGAGCAGCGCGCCAGCCTGTTTATCGGCCTGACCGACTGGAAGGCGCGCGGGCGCAAGCACACGGCCCAGGCCGTGCTGGAGCGGCTGTCGGCCGGGCTGGAAACCTGGCCGGGACGCGGCGCGGAGCAGCTGTTTGCGTACAACAGCTCGGCGCTACCGGAACTGGGCAGCATCGGTGGCCTGGACATGCGCCTGGTCGCGCGCCAGCCGGTGGGGCGCGAGGCGCTCTTCGCCGCGCGCGACAGGCTGCTCGAACGCGCCAAGCAAGACCCAGTGCTGGGCGAGGTGCGCGCCACCACCGGCCAGCCGGTGCCCGCGCTGGATCTGAAGATCGACTACCGCAAGGCCGAGGCCTTCGGCGTCGATGCCGATACCGTGCACCACACGCTGTCGGCCACGCTGGGCTCGCGCTATATCGACGAAGTCGCGCGCGAGGGCCGCGTGCGGCGCGTGATCCTGCAGGCCGACGCGCCCTTCCGCATGCGGCCGGATCAGCTCGCGCGCGTGCACGTGCGCAACGCACAGGGCGCGATGGTGTCGCTGGCCGCGTTCGCCTCGCTGGAATGGGGACGCGGCGAGGTCACGCTCGAACGCTTCGACGGCTTCAGCTCGGTGCGCATCAATGCCGAGGTGGCGCCGGGCCACACCACCGGCGCGGCCATGACGCGGCTGGCCGAACTGGTGCGCGAACTCGGGCCGGAATACGACGTGCGCTGGACCGGGCGCGCCTTCGAGCAGGAGCAGACCGGCACGCAGGCGCCGTGGCTGTTCGCGCTGTCGCTGCTGTTTATCTTCCTGTGCCTGGTAGCGCTGTATGAAAGCTGGACCCTGCCGCTGGCGGTGATCGCGATCGTGCCGACCGGCCTGATGGGCGCGGCCACGGCGATCTGGCTGCGCGGCATGCCCAACGATGTCTACTTCAAGGTGGGCGTGGTGGTGATCATGGGGCTGGCGGCCAAGAACGCGATCCTGATCGTCGAATATGCCGAGCAGTTGCGGCGCAGCGGTGCGGGCACCATGGGCGCGGTGGAGGCCGCCACGCGCGCGGCGCGCCAGCGGCTGCGGCCGGTGGTGATGACCTCGCTGGCCTTTGTGCTGGGCGTGGTGCCGCTGGCGATCAGCACCGGCCCGGGCGCGGGTGCGCAGCAGGCGGTCGGCACCGGCGTGCTGGGCGGCATGCTGGGTGCGACGGTGCTGGGTACGCTGACAGTGCCGCTGCTCTATGCAGCGATCGCGCGCAGGTTGCCGCGCGCGCAGCCGGAACCCGGACACGACGCGACCGCCACGCAGCCGCCTTCGGCATAAGCATGCCTGCGCGCTGACGCGGTCACGAGCCGACGGAATAGAAAAACGCCTGCCTGGCGAAGAGAGAAGGAGGAGGAGGTCAGCCGGGCAGGCGGGAGAGAAAACTTGCGGCCACCGCAGTGGCCGCACGAGGTCTTTGGGAAGACCTGCGAGGATCAGACGCGATAGCCGTACAGCGAACCGTCACCCGAGCGGGAGTTGTCGAGCGCACGATCGGCAATATCACCGGTGAAGGTGTGCGTACCTTCGCTGAAGGTATCGAACCTGCCTTGCTTGGAGATCTCACCGCTGAAGCTATGCGAGCCTTCGGTGAAGCTGTCGAATTTGCCGTCGCGGCGCGAGCCTTCCGAGTATGGGTCGAAGCGTCCGGTGCGGGCTCCGTCCGTGTACGTATCGAACTTGCCTTGCTTGGCGCCGTCCGTATACACGTCGTACTTGCCGGCCTTCAGCGCATCGGCATACACATCAAACTTGCCAACCTTGCTGGCAGCGGGGGCAGCCAACGCCACAGCGGACGCGGCGACAGCCGCGAACACGAGCGCGCCGCCAAGGATACGTCTGGCGATCATTTGGGACTCCTTCAACTGATTTCGTCGTTCTTTCTTGTATGGACCGGGATAAGACTCCGGCCGCTCTGCAATCTATGTTGCGATGCGAGCACGGACTGAAGATTAGTCACAGTCCACGCAAGCAGAAATACCGCTGCGACGAATGGTGCGTTGCGAGTCGTGAAACGACTGGCTTGCCGATGAATGGTGTCGATGGATCGCCAGGCACACGCGGCGCCGGACGTGCCTGCGTGGCCCCGGCAGCACGCCTCAGGCGGCCGGGATGCGGCTCAAAGCGTGTACTGGCCGCTGGCTTCCGGCTGGAACGCGATCCCGGCGACACTCACCTGCTGCTCGCGGCCGTCGGGCAGCCGGTAGCTAACGGTCTGCCCTGCGCGCGCGCCCAGCAGCGCCTGGCCCACCGGCGACAGCACCGACAGGCGGCCGGCATCAAAGTCGGCCGCGTCGGGGTACACCAGCGTCCAGTTGCGCGGGGCCTGCTCGCCCGGCAGGTTGCAGACCAGGCGCGTGTTCATGGTGACCACGTCGGTCGGGATTTCTTCGGGCGCGACGATGGTGGCGCGCGCCAGCAGGCTGTCGAGCATGTCCTCAAGTTGCGCCGAGCCGGCGCGGCTGGCGATGCGCTCCAGGCGGGTCACGTCGAGTTCGGTCAGGTACAGGGTGGCGGTATTCGTTTTGGTGGCCGTCATGGCGGGTCCTCCGGCAGTCAGGTGGTTGGCGCGGCCCGGCCAGCATGGCAGGCGGCGGCGGTCAGGTCTGGCAGGTATGGCGTTTGCGCGGCAGCGCGGACATCAACGAATCCGGCGTGGGCCTTGCGGCGGTGGCCGGAAAAACTGAAAACGCTGGCTCGGGCCCGGTTCGGCCCGGGCCCCGCTATGGAGACGAATCAGGCTGGGAACCGGGCGGAATCAGGCGGTGCGCTGATCCGGCGGGGAGAGACCGCGCGCGTGGCGCGCTGAGGCAGGATGTTGGCCGTGGCGATCGCAAACGCGTGCGCGCGGCCGGTCCGCATCAGGCGGACAGGCGCATCGGGCATCGGCGTCAGGCGATCAGTCATGGTCATGCAGAATGTTTGATAAGGGGCAGCGGATGGTTCTCTGAACAGGCGAGCCGCGTAAGTCGTTGCTCACTACATCGCTCACTGGCTGCGCTGCCGCCGGGGCCCGTGCACCGCAGTGGTGCGATCACGGGAATAGCCATCGTAGCACAGCGACGCGCCTGCGCGCCTCACCCGTTGGCAGCATGCCCGGCCTCGTGCGCGCCCGCATGGCATTCACAGGCCGCGCCGGCCGCGGCCTGCTGCAGGTTCTGCAGGATGCCGCACTCACTGGCGGGCTGGTGGTGGTGACAGGTCTCGCGCAGCGCGCGCAACTGCCCCTCAAGCGCCTCCAGCGCCACCCGCTGCGCATGGATCTGCGCGATCTGGCGGTCCAGCAGCGTATTGATGTCGTCGCAGTCCTGCGACGGATTGCGCTCGAACTCACGCAGCCGCCGCACATCCGACAGGCCCATGCCGAGCGAGCGGCAGTGGCGCACGAAATTCAGCTGGACCAGGTGGCCGTCGTCATAGCGGCGATAGCCGTTGGCCTCGCGCCGCGGCGCGTCGAGCAGGCCTTCGCGTTCGTAATAGCGGATGGTCTCGACATCGCAGCCGCTGGTACGGGAGAGTTCGCCGATGCGCATGATCCATGATCCTCGCTTTGTACCCTGTAACGACTACAGGGTTAGCGATAGTGTAGGCCCGTCCGGCAGGTCTTGCCATGGTGCCCGATGCATCACTTATTGAATGGGTGACGCCGGCGTGCGACGGGCCCTGCGGGCGGCGCCTGCGCCATGCCGCATCCTGTAGAATTCCTTCCACCTCTACCGATAAGCCGTCCCCCTTCGTGCGCTCCCTCCGGCTACTCCTGCTGGTCATGATGCTGGCCTTCCTGCCCCTGCCGGGCTGGGCGGCAGCGTTCGCGCACGCCGTGGTGGCCACCGGCGAGATGTCTGCCGCGCCAGCGGCCGGCATCGGCAACGACGACGCTGCCGGAACCGCCGCAACGGGCGAGCCGTCACCCGCTTCCGAAGCCGCCGAGCCGCAGTGGCAGCCCGGCGCCGACCTTGCCGAGCAACTGCTGCCGGCATCTCCATTGCGCCTGGCCGCCTGGGGCGGCCGCGCCGGACCGCCGCGCTATGCCAGCGCCCCGCTGCCCGAACCCGACCTGCCGCGGCTGCCGCGTCCGCCGAGCGCCTGAGTCCCACCGGCGCGGCCTGGCCGTGCCCGCCTGTTCCTGCGTGCCGCGCCTGAGCGTGCGGCGCGCGTCTGCGGCCCGTCCGCATCCTGGCTGTACAGCCCTACACACCACTGCTCCACACACACATGAAACGCGTATTGCTTTTCCTGGCGACCAACCTCGCCGTCATGCTTGTCCTCAGCATCACCGCCAGCGTGCTGGGGGTGAACCGCTTCCTGACCGCCAACGGCCTGAACCTGGGCACGCTGCTGGCATTCGCCGCCCTGATGGGCTTCGGTGGCGCCTTTATCTCGCTGCTGATGTCCAAGACCATCGCCAAGTGGTCGACCGGCGCGCAGGTCATCACCCATCCCAGCACCAGCACCGAGTTGTGGCTGGTGCAGACCGTCGAAAAACTGGCGCAGCGCGCCGGCCTGCCGATGCCGGAAGTCGCCATCTACGATGGCGAACCCAATGCCTTCGCCACCGGCGCGACCAGGAACAGCTCACTGGTAGCGGTGTCCACCGGCCTGCTGCAATCGATGTCCCATGAAGAAGTGGAAGCGGTGCTGGCGCACGAGGTCGCACACGTGGCCAACGGCGACATGGTCACGCTGACGCTGATCCAGGGCGTGGTCAACACGTTTGTGATCTTCCTGGCGCGCGTGGTCGGCTACTTCGTCGATTCGATGCTGCGCAAGAACGATGAGGAATCGAGCGGCCCGGGCATCGGCTACATGGTCACGGTGGTCATCTGCGAAATCGTGTTCGGCATCCTGGCCAGCATCATCGTGGCCTGGTTCTCGCGCCGCCGCGAATTCCGTGCCGATGCGGGCGCGGCCGGCATGATGGGCACGCCCACGCCGATGGTGGCGGCGCTGCGCCGCTTGGGCGGCCTGGAGCCGGATGGCCTGCCGCAGAACATGCAGGCGATGGGCATTGCCGGCGGCAAGTCGTGGATGGCGCTGTTCTCCAGCCACCCGCCGATCGAGCAGCGCATTGCCGCGCTGCAATCGGCGCGCTGATGCCAGACGCTATTCGAACACCCGGCCGCGCAGCGATTTAACCTGGCCGCGCTGGCTCTTGCTGTCCAGCCGGCGCCGGCGCGAGGCCAGCGTCGGCCGCGTGGGCCGGCGCACGCGCGGCGGCGTGGCCACGCTGCGCACCAGTTCGTGCAGCCGCCGCACCGCTTCGTCGCGGTTCTGGTCGAGGCTGCGGAACTGCTGCGCCTTGATCACCACCACGCCGTCGCGCGTGATGCGGTGGTCGTGCAGCGCCAGCAGGCGCTCCTTGTGGTCGGGCGCGAGCGAGGAGGCATACACGTCGTAGCGCAGGTGCACGGCATTGGACACTTTGTTGATGTTCTGGCCGCCCGCGCCCTGCGCCCGGATCGCCGTGATCAGGTATTCGTGATGGGGGATGACTAGGTCGTCGGTCATGGCCGCATCATAGCAAGCGCCTCTGCGCCCGCTGCGCGGCGACGATCGCATGCCGGAACCCGCGCCGGGAAGCGCCCCGGCTCCCGCCGGCACGAACTGACGGTGGCCGGCCGCAGGTCTTCGCCTACACTTGCTGCCTCATACCAACACGCGGCAAAGATATGCGAAAAGCGGGTCGCATCAAATCGTGGCATGCCGAGAAGGGCTTCGGCTTCATCAACGTCCACGCGGACACGAAAGATGTCTTCTTCCACATCACGGCATTGCAAACGCGCGCCGTGACGCCCAAGCCCGGCGACCGAGTCAGCTTCGAACTCTCCAGGGGGAAGGATGGCCGGATACAGGCGCTTGACGTCGCCATCGCCGGCGCGCCCAGGCAGGCCGAAGAGGCAAGCTGGCTGCCAGCGCTGGCCGGCCTCGCGGCCGTGGTGGTCATCACCGCCTGCGCCCTCGGTGGCTATCTGCCCCGGCAGGTCGGCATCGCCAGCCTCCTCGCCAGCATCATCGCGTTCCTGGCCTACGCGGAGGACAAGGCGCGCGCCCGCCGCGACGCATGGCGCATCCCTGAAGCTCATCTGCACCTGCTCGCGCTCTGCGGGGGCTGGCCAGGCGCGCTGGCCGCCCAACATCTGCTTCGGCACAAGAACCGCAAGGCGGCGTTCCAGGCAATTTTCTGGGGAACTGTCGGGCTGAACATCGGCGCGATGGTGCTATGGAAGACCGCCCTGGCTGCATGACGGTCTCGGGCTTCGGCCCGGCACGCGTGTCCGCGACCAGCATCACACCGCACTACATATCGGAAAGAAATTTGGCGCGCCCGGCTGGGATCGAACCAGCAACCCCTGCCTTCGGAGGGCAGTACTCTATCCATTGAGCTACGGGCGCACAGGACGGTTTTGCAACCGGTTTGTGGGTACAGCGGTTGCGGCGGGCGAGTGGCCGCCGCAGGAAAGTCGCATAGGATACCGCTTTTGCCCCGTGCCGTCCATGCGGGCCCGCCAGAGGCTTCAGGGAACGTCTCGCAACCGCCGCTTTTTGGCACTGGCGGGGGGCCTTTGGCGCTATAATCGCCAGCTATTTGCGTCAAATCGTGCCCGCCACACCGCCGATGCAATGAGTCGACCGGGGTCAAGGCCGCGCGGCTTGTTGTCGGCGACAATCAGGCCCGGTCCGGGAGACAGTCCGCAGCGCGCAAATAGCAACAGACCCAAGTCAGGCAAGGGCCGCAGGCAGCACGGGCGGTCCGGATGGGGGCCGGACAGCGGTCAGCGAGTGACCAAGACCGGGCCAGAATAAGCAAGCCGAGCGTAAGCGGCCAGAAGGTTTCCTGCAAAACTGAGAGTTCTGTATGAGCGACGTCCACAACGAACACGACGAACACGAGTCTCCCATCAAAACCCCGAAGCAGCTGATCGCAGTCGTGATCGCGGCTTTCCTGGTGCCGATCATCGTGATCATTCTGCTGGTCAACTTTGTCGGACACGGCTCGACGGAAAGCGCCGGGGCTGCCACCACGGCGGAAGCCGTCAACGACCGCATCAAGCCGGTCGCCTCGCTCGAAATCAAGGATCCCAACGCACCGCGCGTCTTCAAGACGGGCGAGCAGGTCTACAAGGAAATCTGCGCCGCGTGCCACGCCACCGGCGCAGCGGGTGCACCCAAGTACGCCAACGCCGGCGACTGGGCCGCGCGCATCGGCCAGGGCTTTGACGGCCTGATGAAGTCGGTGATGAACGGCAAGGGCGCGATGGCCCCGCGCGCCGGCACCACGCCGGACGACTACGCCGACTATGAACTGGCCCGTGCCGTGGTTTACATGGCCGACGCCGGCGGCGCCAAGTTCCCGGAGCCGGCTGCCCCGGCTGCCGCCGCGCCGGCGACCGCCGCAGCCCCTGAAGCTGCCGCCGCTCCGGCCGCCGCTGCCGCGCCTGCACCGGCAGCGCCCACTGCTGCGGCCCCGGCAGCTGCTGCCGCCGCACCCGCTGCTGCGCCGGCCGCTTCGGCCGACGTGGGCAAGAAGGTCTACGAGCAGGTCTGCGCCGCCTGCCACGCCGCCGGCGTAGCCGGTGCGCCCAAGTTCGGCGACAAGGCCGCCTGGGCGCCGCGCCTGAAGGAAGGCATGGACGCGGTCCACAACTTTGCGCTCAAGGGCAAGGGCGTGATGCCGCCCAAGGGTGGCTACGCCGGCCCGGACGCGGACGTGATCGCCGCCTCGGACTATATGGCCAGCGCCGCCAAGTAAGTCCGTCCGCTGCAAACGAAAAGCCCGCGCAATGTGCGCGGGCTTTTTTTCGTCCGTACCGCCTGCGCGGCCGCTACACCACGCGCGAGTACCGCGGCACGAAGCGCACCGGCTGCGCGCCATCGTTGGCGGCGGCGGCCCGGGCACCAGCGTCCGCGGGCCGCGCGGCATCCTCGCGCAGGTAACGGTCGAACACCATCGCCACGCGCCGCACCAGCAGCCGGCCCAGTGGCGTCACGGTGATGCGTTCCGGCGCGCATTGCACCAGCCCGTCCGCGCCCAGTGCGGCGAGGTCGGCCAGCTCGGGCGCAAAGGCCGTGCTGAAGCGGATGCCGTGGCGCGCTTCCAGCGCCGGGATATCGAGCACCCCATTGCACATCAGGTCACCGATGATCTCGCGCCGCAGGTGGTCGTCGGCGTTCATCGCCACGCCGCGCGCCAGCGGCAGGCGGCCGTGGTCGAGCGCGCCGTAGTACTCGTCCAGCGTGCGCGCATTCTGCACGTAGCGCCCCGCGATCGCACCGATCGCGGAAATGCCGAGTCCGATCTGGTCGTAGCCGGCGTGCGTGGAGTAGCCCTGGAAGTTGCGTTGCAGCCGCCCTTCGCGCTGGGCCACGGCGAGGTCGTCGTCGGGCAGCGCGAAATGGTCCATGCCGATATAGACGTAGCCTTCGGCGCTCAGCCGCTCGATGGTGGAGACCAGGATGTCGAGCTTCTCGCCCGCGGGCGGCAAGGCGTTTTCGTCGATGCGGCGTTGCGGCTTGAACACATGCGGCAGGTGCGCGTAGCTATAGACCGAGAGCCGGTCGGGACGCAGCGCCAGCACCTGCTCGATGGTGCGGCCAAAGCGCGCCGCGGTCTGGTGCGGCAGGCCGTAGATCAGGTCCAGGCTGACCGAGCGGAAACCCAGCGTGCGCGCGGCATCCACCACGGCGCGGGTCTCTTCGAAGGGCTGGATGCGATGGATGGCCTGCTGGACCTCGGGATCGAAATCCTGCACGCCCAGGCTGACGCGGTTGAAGCCCAGTTCGGCCAGCAGCGCCATGCGGGCGTGGTCGACGCGGCGCGGATCGATCTCGATCGAATGCTCGCCCTCGGCCGCCAGCTCGAAATGCTCATGCAGCAGCGCCATCACGCGGCGCATCTCGCCGGGGTCGAGGAAGGTCGGCGTGCCCCCGCCCCAGTGCGACTGCAGCACCTGGCGGCGCGGCCCGAGCCGGTCTGCCACCAGCGCCATCTCGCGGCCCAGGTAGTTGACGTAGCGGGCGCTGCGGCCATGGTCGCGCGTGATGATCTTGTTGCAGCCGCAGTAGTAGCAGATGTTCTCGCAGAACGGGATATGCAGATACAGCGACAGCGGCGCCGGCGCGTCGGCCCGGCAGGCGGCCAGTGCGTCGTGGTACAGCGACAGGTCGGGGCCGTTGCGGAAGCGGTCGGCCGTCGGGTACGAGGTATAGCGCGGGCCGTTGCCGTCGATGCGGCCGGCCAGCGCGCGGAAGTCGGACAGCGCGCGGCGGTCGGGCGCAGGGGAAGTCATGGCAGACGGAGTCATGGGGGCGCGGGGGTATGGGTGTGTGATAGCCCATCGTAGGGCCGCACCGCCGCTGGCGCGTTGACCGCCGTCAAGCGCGGGCATTGGACCTGCGGGCGGCGGGCGTCACATTGGTGTCATGTGTGGCGGATACGCTGCGCGCCACCGCCGGCCCGCGCGTCACCTGCCCCTGCAATGCCAACTCCCGACCAGACTCCGATGTTTTCGCCGTACCCACCGCTGCGCAGCCACCTGGCAGCACCGGCCCGGCAACGGCGCCGCCTGCTTGCCGCCGCCGGCGCGGCACTGGCCCTGCCCGCCTGGCCAGTGCTGGCGCAGACGCAGGCGCGCCGCACGGTCGTGGTCGGCCACCTGCTCGACCGCGGCGGCGCGCAAGCCGACCTTGCGCGCGACTACCTGGCCGGGGCCAAGGTCATGTTTGACGCCGTCAACGCCGGCAACGGCCCGGTGCGCATCGCGCACGTGGTCCGCGACGCCGATCCCGACCCGCGCCGCGCGTTGGCGCAGGCGGTGTCGCTGGCCGATACCGACCTCGCCGAGCTGCTGTTCGGCCCCGGCGACCGGCTGTTGCCGGCGCTGGCCGCATCGGCCGAGCTGGGCCGGCGCGGCGTGCAGATCGTGGCGCCGCTATCGGGCCTTGGGCTGACGGCCGACAACGTCTGGTTCACCCGCGCCGACTACCAGGCCGAACTGGACGCGGCGGTACGTCAGCTGCGCAGCTATGGCCTGACCAGCATCGCGCTGGCCCTGGCGCCGGACTTCGCTGCCCCGTCGCTGGCCCGGCTTGAGGCGCAGACCGGGACGCGCGCAGTGCCGCTCGACGCCAATCCCGAGGCCGCCGCCCGGCGCATCGCCGCGACCCGCCCGGGCGCGGTGATCGTGGCGGGCGATACCCTTGCCTACGCCGGGCTCGGCCGCGCGCTGGCGGTGCAGGGCTGGTACGGTTTCCTGGTCGGGCTGTCGTCGGTCAGCGCCACCGCCGCGCGCGAGATCCTGGGCGCTGGCTACAGCGGGGGCATGGTGCTGACCCAGGTCGCGCCCGGGCCGCAACAGGCCACGCTGCGGGTGGTGAAGGAACACGTGGCGCGCATGAAGCAATACCTGGATGAGCCGCCGTCGCCGGCCACGCTGGCCGGCTATATCGGCGCGGCGTGGCTGGCGCGCGCGCTGGCCGGCCCGCGCGGCAGCGGCGCGGCCGAGATGCGGCGGGCGCTGCAGGGGCGCGTGGACGTGGGCGATTTTCCGCTCGACTTCACGCACGGGCAGCGCGGCTCGCAGTACGTCACGCTGGCGGCGTCAGCCGCGCGGTAAGGACAGGCGCGTGCGCAGGCCGCTCAGCCCGGGGCCGTCTTGCCGCCGGTTCCCAGCAGCGCCTTGAGCGCGCCGAGCCGGTCCTTGGGGCTCATCGCCGGGGTTTCATCGACCGGCGCAGGCGCTTCCTCCAGCTTCATCTCGCCGATAAAGCGCGAAGGCTGGCACGAGTAGGTCTCTCGCGCGCGCTTGCGCTTCTTGCACCAGCTGACATGCAGGCTGCGCTGGGCGCGGGTGATGCCGACATACATCAGCCGCCGCTCTTCCTCGATCTTCTCGTCGCTCATGTCCTCGTCTTCGCGGCAGTGCGGCAGGATGCCCTCTTCCACGCCGACCAGGAACACGTGCGGATATTCCAGCCCCTTGGACGCGTGCAGCGTGGACAGCCGCACTGCGTCGGGGTCTTCCTCGCGGCCTTCCAGCATGCTCATCAGCGCCACGGTCTGGGTCAGCTCGAGCAGGTTCTTGCCTTCGCTGCCGAAGCCGTCGGCATTGTCGAAGCCGGTGGCTTCCTCGCCCTCGGCGCCTTCTGGCTTGGTGCCCTTGCGCTTGAGCCAGTCCAGGAATTCCAGCGTGTTGGTCCAGCGCGACTGCGCCTGCCGTTCGTCGAAGCTGTCGTACAGGTAGGCCTCGTAGTGGATGCCTTCCATCAGATCGTCCAGCACCACGGTGGCCGGATCCTTGGCCGCGCGGTCGGCCAGCCGCACCATCGATTCGCAGAATACGCGCAGGGGCTCCAACTGGCGCGGCTGCAGCTTGCCTTCGATGCCGCCCATCATCGCGGCCTCGAACAGCGACACCTTGGCCTGGCCAGCAAAGGTGCCCAGCGCTTCCAGCGTGGTGTTGCCCACGCCGCGCCGCGGCGTGGTGATGGCGCGGATAAAGGCGGGATCGTCGTCGGGGTTGGCAATCAGGCGCAGGTAGGCGCAGATGTCCTTGATCTCGGCCTTGTCGAAGAAGCTCTGGCCGCCCGACAGCACATAGGGAATCCGTTCGCGCCGCAGGATCTGCTCAAACAGCCGCGCCTGGTGGTTGCCGCGATACAGGATGGCGTAGTCGCGGAACTGCGCGCGGCGCTCGAACTTGTGCGCGGACAGGCGGAACACCACCGACTCGGCCTCGTGCTCCTCGTCGTTCATCGGGTGGATGGCGATGGGGTCGCCCATGCCGTGCTCGCTCCACAGCTTCTTGTCGAACAGCTTGGGATTGTTGGCGATGACGGCGTTGGCCGCTTCCAGGATGCGCACGGTGGAGCGGTAGTTCTGCTCCAGCTTGATCACCTTCAGGTCCGGGAAATCGGTCTGCAGCCCGCGCAGGTTGTCCAGCGTGGCGCCGCGCCAGCCATAGATTGCCTGATCGTCGTCGCCCACTGCGGTAAAGGCCGGCGCGCGCAGGTGCGAGCCGCCCGCCAGCAGTTTCAGCAACTGGTACTGGCAGGCGTTGGTGTCCTGGTATTCGTCGACCAGGAAGTAGCGCAGGCGGTTCTGCCACTTCAGTTGCACGGCTTCATTGCGCGCGAACAGCTCGGCCGGCAGGCGGATCAGGTCGTCGAAATCCACCGCCTGGTAGGCGTGCAGCGTGGCCACGTAGTTGCGGTAGACCAGCGCGGCCTGGTGCTCGTCGGCATTGGCGGCCTGCGCGATCGCTGCCTCCGGGTCGACCATGCCGTTCTTCCACAGCGAGATCGTGCCCTGCACGCCGCGGATCAGCTTCTTGTCGGTGGTGCCGAGCTGCTCCTGGATCAGGCCGAAGCAGTCGTCCGAATCCATGATCGAGAACTGCGGCTTCAGGCCCACGTGCTCGGCCTCCATGCGCAGGATTTGCACCCCGAGCGAGTGGAAGGTACAGACCGTCAGCTGCTTGAGCGGGATGCGCTTGCCCTCGCGCGTGGTCTTGCCCTCCATCAGCTTGCCGATGCGCTCCTGCATCTCCTTGGCCGCCTTGTTGGTAAAGGTGACGGCGGCGATATGGCGCGGCTCGAAACCCTTGTCCTCGATCAGATGCGCGATCTTCTGCGTGATCACCCGGGTCTTGCCGGAGCCCGCTCCGGCCAGCACCAGGCAAGGGCCGTCCAGGTAGCGGACGGCTTCAGATTGGGCGGGGTTCAGGCCATGGGTCATGCGAGGGATGCGGTTGGAGGCGGGGAAATCAGCAGGAACAGCGGAAGGCCAGGCGGGACACGCCGGCACCCCAAAAACGGGCTCGGCGGCAAAGCTGACGATGTTAACACGCTGGCCGCGGCAGGTCAGTCAGCGCAAACCGCGTTGACAGGGCCAGTTGTGTCACTGGCGTAACACTTCGTAAAGGCCGGAGCCAATCGCGCAACGCAACGCTCTAACTGTATGTCCCCCGGCCTGCACGGCGGGGTTGACATGCTTGAATCATCACATCGGAGCCAATAATGAAAACCCTGCAGACTTTGACCAAGGTGACCCTGATCGGCGTGACCGTCGCGGCCTTTGCCGGTTGCGCGGACATGACCCCGAAGCAGCGTAATACCGCCATTGGCGCGGGCGCGGGTGCCGTGGGCGGCGCCATCCTCACCGAAGGCAGTGCGCTGGGTACGCTGGGTGGCGCGGCCGTGGGCGGCGTGATCGGTAACGTTGTCACCGACGACAAGAAGAAGTAAGCCAGCCCGCAGCGACAGGTACGGCAGGCTCCCCTGGCCGGTTTGACAAAGGCCGGGGCCTCCCGTACATTGCGCGCATCCGACCGGGAGAGCGCGCATTGCCTGCGCCGCCGAAGGGGTATCACCCGAAAACTCTCAGGCACCACGGACCGATCGGATCGGCATGCAATATGCACACGATGCATGCCGCACTCTGGAGAGCGGCACCCGCCATTCGTGGCGAGCGTGCCCACCGAAGGGGCGCACGAGGACGGGGTCCGGCAGGATCCGCCTTGTAATCTCTCAGGTATCGAGGACAGAGGGGTCATCCGCCGCAGCGGATTGCTACGCCACATTCAGGCGCGGCGAGCGTTGCGGCGGATGGCCCTTTTTTGTTTTCGCCAACCGAGATTGCCCCAGAGGATTCCATGACGCTCCAGGCCACGCCCCTCAACGCCATCCACCGCGCCCTCGGCGCCCGCATGGTTGATTTCGGCGGCTGGGACATGCCGGTCAACTACGGCTCCCAGATCGAAGAACACAATGCCGTGCGCACCGACGCCGGCATGTTCGACGTGTCGCACATGTGCGTGGTCGACCTCACCGGCCCCAATACCCGCAGCTTCCTGCGCGGCCTGCTGGCCAACAATGTCGACAAGCTGCAGACCCCGGGCAAGGCGCTCTACTCCTGCATGCTGGATGAGAAAGGCGGCGTGATCGACGACCTGATCGTCTACTTCTTTGCCGAGGACCGCTTCCGCCTGGTCGTCAACGCCAGCACCGCGCTGGGCGACATCGAATGGATCCGCGCGCGCAATGCCGCCACCGGCAGCGATGTGACCATCACGCCGCGCCGTGAGGATGTTGCGCCTGCAGGCGTGCAGCCTCTGGCCATCGTCGCCGTGCAGGGGCCCAACGCCCGCTCCAAGGTGTGGAGCACCTTCCCCTCGACCCAGCCTTCGGATGCGCTCAAGCCCTTCAACGCCGCCGTGGTCCAGGACCCGGCCATCGGCGAGATCATGGTGGCGCGCACCGGCTACACGGGCGAAGACGGCTTTGAACTGGTGGTGCCGGCCGAGAACGTTGCCGCCGTCTGGGAAAAGCTGAACGCCGCCGGCGTGCGCCCGGCGGGCCTGGGCGCGCGCGACACGCTGCGCCTGGAAGCCGGCATGAACCTGTACGGCCAGGACATGGATATCAACACCTCGCCGCTGGATGCGGGCCTGGCCTGGACGGTGGACCTGCAGAGCGAGCGCGACTTCACTGGCAAGGCGGCGCTGGCCGCTGCCGGTTCGCGCCAGCAATTCCTCGGCCTGATCCTGCGTGACAAAGGCGGCGTCCTGCGCGCCCACCAGAAAGTGATCACCCCGGCCGGTGACGGTGAAATCACCAGCGGCACCTTCAGCCCGTCGCTGTCGCAGTCCATCGCCTTTGCCCGCCTGCCGAAGGATGTCGCCGTGGGCGATACCGTGCAGGTGGAGATCCGCGACCGCAAACTCAACGCGACTGTGGTTAAACTGCCGTTTGTGCGTAATGGCAAGGCACTCGTGAGCTGAGGCTCATACCAACGGTCGCCCTCGCCTGCCGGCAGCTTCGCCGGGCAGGCATCACCCAACAAGAAACAGATCTGTATCCGGAGAACCTCCATGAATTTCCCCGCTGACCTCAAGTACACCGAGTCGCATGAGTGGGTACGCGTCGAAGCCGACGGCACGCTCACCATCGGCATCACCGACCACGCGCAGGACGCGCTGGGCGACATCGTCTTCCTGGAACTGCCCGAAGTGGGCAAGTCGGTCGGTGCCGGCGACGCGCTGGCAGTGGTCGAATCGGTCAAGGCCGCTTCCGACATCTACGCCCCGGTGGCCGGCGAAGTGATCGCCGTCAACGAGGCCGCCACGGCCGCGCCGGAAAGCGTCAATGCCGACGCCTTCGACGCGTGGCTGTTCAAGCTCAAGCCGGCCAACGGCGACGACGTCAACGGCCTGATGTCGGCCGACGCCTACAAGGCCAGCGTCGGCGCCTGACGCCCGCGGCGCTGGTCCAACGATGGACCGGCCACTGCAGACTGACGCGCGCCGTCCCGGCTGACCACCGGCCGGCGCGCACCCCACGAGGTTCTTGCCAATGAACGCCCCGCTTCCCATGAACGCCGCCCAAGTAACCCGGCCCACGCTGGCCGAACTGGAGGCGCGCGACGCCTTCGCCGCCCGCCATATCGGCCCCGATACTCCCGAACAGCAGCACATGCTGAAGGTGCTCGGCTATGACAGCCGCGCCGCGCTGATCGACGCCGTCATCCCCGCCGCCATCCGCCGCCGCGACGGCATGCCGATGGGCGAGTTCACCGAGCCGCTGAGCGAGGAAGCCGCGCTGGCAAAGCTGCGCGGCCTGGCAGGCAAGAACCGCGTGCTGAAGAGCTTTATCGGCCAGGGCTACTACAACACCGTCACCCCAGGCGTCATCCTGCGCAATATCTTCGAGAACCCGGCCTGGTACACCGCCTACACGCCCTACCAGCCGGAAATCTCGCAGGGCCGCCTGGAAGCGATGCTGAACTTCCAGCAGATGGTCACCGACCTGACCGGCCTGGACATCGCCAATGCGTCGATGCTGGATGAAGGCACTGCCGCGGCCGAAGCCATGACGCTGCTGCAGCGCGTGAACAAGCACGACTCGAACACCTTCTACGTGGCCGACGACGTGCTGCCGCAGACGCTGGAAGTGGTACGCACGCGTGCGCTGCCGATGGGCATCGAAGTCAAGGTCGGCCCCGCCGCCGAGGCCGCCGCGGCCAACGCCTTCGGCGTGCTGCTGCAGTACCCGGGCGTGAACGGCGACGTCAACGACTACCGCGCCATTGCCGACGACGTGCACGCCGCCGGCGGCCTGGTGGTGGCTGCCGCCGACCTGCTGGCGCTGACGCTGATTGCCGCACCCGGCGAATGGGGTGCCGACGTGGCCGTGGGCAACTCGCAGCGCTTCGGCGTGCCGCTGGGCTTCGGCGGCCCGCACGCCGGCTATATGGCGGTGAAGGACGCCTTCAAGCGCTCGATGCCGGGCCGCCTGGTGGGCGTGACCATCGATGCGCAGGGCAACAAGGCCTACCGCCTGGCCCTGCAGACGCGCGAGCAGCATATCCGCCGCGAGAAGGCCACCTCGAACATCTGTACCGCGCAGGTGCTGCTGGCCGTGATGGCCTCGATGTATGCCGTCTACCACGGCCCGCAGGGCCTGAAGCGCATCGCGCAGCGCGTGCATCGCCTGACCGCGACGCTGGCCGCCGGCCTGGAAAAGCTCGGCTTCGCGCGCACCAACGCCAGCTTCTTTGACACGCTGACGCTGGAAACCGGCTTCAACACCGATGCGATCCATGCCGCAGCCACCGCGCGCGGCATCAACCTGCGCCATATCAGCGCCACGCGCGTCGGCATCTCGCTGGACGAGACCGCCAGCCGCGCCGACGTGGTCGCGCTGTGGGAAGTGTTCACGCAAGGCAAGCCGCTGCCCACCGAACTGGACTTCGACAAGCTCGAGGCCGTCGCGCAGGACGCCTTCCCGGCGGCACTGGCACGCGCCAGCGAATACCTGACCCACCCGGTCTTCAATACGCACCACGCCGAGCACGAGATGCTGCGCTACCTGCGCATGCTGGCCGACAAGGACCTGGCGCTGGACCGCACCATGATCCCGCTGGGCTCGTGCACGATGAAGCTGAACGCCACCAGCGAGATGATCCCGGTGACGTGGCCCGAGTTCAGCCAGATCCACCCGTTCGCGCCGCTGGACCAGACCGTGGGCTACCGCGAGATGATCGACCAGCTCGAGGCCATGCTGTGTGCCGCCACCGGCTACGCCGCGGTCAGCCTGCAGCCCAACGCCGGCTCGCAAGGCGAGTACGCGGGCCTGCTGATCATCCACGCCTACCACGCCAGCCGCGGCGAGAGCCATCGCGACATCTGCCTGATCCCGTCGTCGGCGCACGGCACCAACCCGGCGTCGGCGCAGATGGCCGGCATGAAGGTGGTGGTGGTGGCCTGCGATGAGGACGGCAACGTCGACCTGCAGGACCTGGCGAAGAAGGCCGAACAGCACAGCAAGAACCTGGCGGCCATCATGATCACCTACCCGTCGACGCACGGCGTGTTCGAGCAGGGCGTGCAGCAGATCTGCGAGATCGTGCACAAGCACGGCGGCCAGGTCTATGTCGACGGCGCCAACATGAACGCGATGGTCGGCACCGCGGCACCGGGCCAGTTCGGCGGCGACGTGTCGCACCTGAACCTGCACAAGACCTTCTGCATCCCGCACGGCGGCGGCGGCCCGGGCGTGGGCCCGGTCGCGGTCGGTGCGCACCTGGCGGACTTCCTGCCCAACCAGGACAGCGTCGGCTACCGCCGTGACGACCGCGGCATCGGCGGCGTGTCGGCGGCGCCGTTCGGCTCGGCCAGCATCCTGCCGATCTCGTGGATGTATATCGCGATGATGGGTTCGGCCGGCCTCACCGCCGCCACCGAGAACGCGATCCTGGCGGCCAACTACGTGGCCAAGCGCCTGGCGCCGTACTACCCGGTGCTGTACACCGGCCAGCACGACCTGGTCGCGCACGAGTGCATCCTGGACCTGCGCCCGCTGCAAAAGGACACCGGCATCAGCAATGAAGACGTGGCCAAGCGCCTGATGGACTACGGCTTCCACGCCCCGACCATGAGCTTCCCGGTGCCGGGCACGCTGATGATCGAGCCGACCGAGAGCGAGGCACTGCACGAGCTGGACCGCTTTATCGACGCGATGATCGCGATCCGCCAGGAAATCGGCCGCGTTGCCGACGGCACCTTCGACCGCGACGACAACCCGCTCAAGCACGCGCCGCACACGGCTGCGGTGGTGACCGCCGACGAGTGGACCCACAAGTACACGCGCGAGGAAGCCGCGTACCCGGTGGCATCGCTGCGCACGCAGAAGTACTGGCCGCCGGTCGGCCGTGCCGACAACGTGTACGGTGACCGCAACCTGTTCTGCGCCTGCGTGCCGGTCAGCGACTACGTGGTCGACTGAGCTTCGGACGGGCCGCCCGCGGCACCGGGCGCCCGCCGAAGCACTATGCTCGATATGAAGGGCGCCGCGCCGTGCGGCGCCCGTTCTGAGCGAAGGCTGCAAAACGACAAGAGCCCTGCACGGGCCATCGACATCCTGGAGACTTCCCGTGGCAGTCAGCGTTTTCGATCTGTTCAAGGTGGGCATCGGCCCGTCGAGCTCGCATACCGTGGGCCCGATGCGCGCGGCCCTGATGTTTGCGCAGGGGCTTGAGCGCGATGGCCTGCTGCCGCAGGTGGCCAGCGTGCGCGTGGAGTTGTACGGCTCGCTGGGCGCCACCGGCAAGGGTCACGGCACCGACAAGGGCGTGATCCTCGGCCTGATGGGGGAGGCCCCCGACACCATCGACCCCGATTCGATCGACACGCGCCTGGCCGCGCTGCGCGCGAGCCGCGAGCTGTCCTTGCTGGGCCAGCATGCCGTGCCCTTCGTCGAAAAGGAGCACATCGCCTTCTACCGGCGCGAGGCCATGGCCGAGCATCCCAACGGCATGAAGTTCCATGCCTTCGACGCCAGCGGTGCATCGCTGCGCGAGGCGCGCTACCTGTCGGTCGGCGGCGGCTTCGTCGTGACCGCGGGCGCACCCAATACGCAGGTGCTCAATGCCGCGCAGCAGCTGCCACACCCGTTCCGCAGCGGCAAGGACATGCTGGAGATGGCCAGCGCCAGCGGCAAGAGCATCGCGCGGCTGATGATGGAGAACGAGCTGACGTGGCGCAGCGAGGCGGAAGTCACCAGCGGCCTGCTGCATATCTGGGACGTGATGCAGGCGTGCGTCGCGCGCGGCTGCCGCACCGACGGCGAGCTGCCGGGGCCGTTCAGGGTCAAGCGCCGTGCGCCCGAGCTGTTCCGCAGCCTGACCGAGCGCGCCGAGCGCACGCTGTCGGACCCGCTCTCGGTGATGGACTGGGTCAACCTGTATGCCATCGCCGTCAATGAAGAGAACGCCGCCGGCGGGCGCGTGGTCACGGCACCTACCAACGGCGCGGCCGGCATCATCCCCGCGGTGCTGCACTACTACGACCGCTTCGTGCCGGGCGCCAACAAGCAAGGCGTGGTCGACTTCCTGCTGACCGCAGGTGCGATCGGGCTGCTGTACAAGCTCAATGCGTCGATCTCCGGCGCCGAGGTCGGCTGCCAGGGCGAAGTCGGCGTGGCCTGCTCGATGGCCGCCGGCGCGCTGGCGGCGGTACAGGGCGGCAGCCCGGCGCAGGTCGAGAACGCTGCCGAGATCGGCATGGAGCACAATCTCGGCCTTACCTGCGACCCCGTTGGCGGACTGGTGCAGATCCCGTGCATCGAGCGCAACGCGATGGCCTCGGTCAAGGCGGTCAACGCGGCACGCATGGCCTTGCGCGGCGACGGCACGCATTACGTGTCGCTCGATTCGGTGATCAAGACCATGCGCGAGACCGGCGCCGACATGAAGACGAAGTACAAGGAGACAGCGCGGGGTGGGTTGGCGGTGAATATCGTGGAGTGCTGACAACCCCTGCTGCTAGTGCCCAACGGAATGGCGCGGCGTATCATGGCGGCGTTCCCCGATGGCAAAAGAAGAGGACCGCCATGCAGACCTTCCACCAGTTGTTCGACGAAACCTCGTCCACCTTCACCTACCTGCTGATCGACGCCGCCACGGGGGACGCGCTGTTGATCGACCCGGTCGACCACCAGCTCGAACGCGACATGGCGCTGCTGCAAGACACCGGCGCGCACCTCGCGTGGGTCGTCGAGACCCACGCCCATGCCGACCACATCACCTCGGCAGGCCACCTTGCGCTGCAGACCGGCGCGCACACGGCGGCGCCGTCCGGCTGCGATATCAAGCCCGCCCAGAAGCAGCTGATCGACGGCGACACTGTCGCCTTCGGCAAGCAGGTGCTGCGCGCCATCCATACCCCCGGGCATACCGCCGGCAGCATGAGCTACCTGTGGGAAGAGCCCACGCCCGACGGCATCGTACGCCGCGTCTTCACCGGTGATGCCCTGCTGATCGACGGCTGCGGCCGCACCGACTTCCAGTCGGGCGACGCCGGCACGCTCTACGACAGCCTGACCAGAAAGCTGTTTGCGCTGCCCGACGACACGCAGGTCTACCCGGCCCACGACTACAAGGGCCGCACCTCGTCGACCATCGGCCAGGAGCGCGCCCACAACAGCCGCGTCGCCGGCCGCACGCGCGAAGAGTTCATCGAGATGATGCGCAACCTGAACCTGCCGCGCCCGAAGCTGATCGATGTCGCCGTGCCGGCCAACCAGCGCCTGGGCCTGCGCGACGGCGAAAGCGTGCCGCACGGCGCCTGAGGTTTTCCCAACGCTAGGAGTCTTTGCATGTCCACATACACCGCAGAGGTCCTGTGGCAACGCGACGGGCAGGATTTCGCCGGCAACCGCTACAGCCGCAGGCATGTGCTGCGCTTTGACGGCGGCGCGGAAGTCCCGGGATCGTCGTCGCCCCATGTGGTGCCATTGCCGATGTCGGATGCGAGCGCGGTCGATCCCGAGGAGATGTTCATCGCCTCGCTGTCCAGCTGCCACATGCTGTGGTTCCTGTCGCTGGCGGCGAAGCAACGCTTCGTCGTCGACCGCTACCTCGATGCGGCCACTGGTGTGATGGCAAGGAACGCCGACGGGAAGATGGCGATGACCGTGGTGACGCTGCGACCGCAGGTGACGTTTGGCGGCGAGCGCGAGCCCACGCGCGAAGAGCTCGATGCCCTGCACCACGCCGCGCATGACGCCTGCTTTATCGCCAACTCGGTCAGGACCGAGGTGCGCTGCGAACCGGTGTTCGCCGGCGCCTGAGCGCGTTGCCATGCCCGCCATCGTCCCGGCACCGGCGCCAGCGCGGCTGGTGTCGCCGCGGACTGGATCGGTTCGCCGCAGGGTGCTGCGCTGGCTCGGCGCGGGACTAGTCCTGCTTGCCGGAATCAGCATGCTGCAGGATCACTTCCTCTACTTCCCGGACAAGGCGTCGGTCGATGACATGGTCTCGCCCGGGCTGCGCGCCTGGCCGGGGCCGCAGGACTTTCGCGGACTGGTCGCCGAGCCGGCCGGCCCGGCGCGCGCCACCGCCATGGTCTTTCATGGCAATGCCGGGCACGCCGGGCATCGCGACTACTACGCCAGCGCGCTGACGAAGCTGGGCCTTCGCGTGATCCTGGCCGAGTACCCGGCCTACGGCCCGCGCACCGGCGCGCTGGGTGAGCGCAGCTTCGTGGCAGACGCGGAGCAATCGATCGCGCTGGCCCGGCGCCAGTTCGGCGGCCCGCTGCTGCTGATCGGCGAGTCGCTGGGCGCGGGCGTGGCCGCAGCGGCCGCGGCGCGCCAGCGCGAGAGCGTCGCCGGCGTGCTGCTGATCACGCCGTGGGACAAGCTTGCGCATATTGCCTCGCATCACTATCCGTGGCTGCCGGCCGGCTGGGTGCTGCGCGACCGCTACGACAGCGCGGCCAGCCTGGAAGGCTTCGGCCGCCCGGTGATGGTCGCGGTCGCCGAACGCGACACCATCGTACCGGCTCGCTTCGGCCAGGCGCTCTATGCGTCGCTGGGCGAACCCCGGCGGCTGGCGGTGATCGGCGGCGCCGGGCATAACGACTGGACCGGGCATGTCGACACGGCCTGGTGGCAGGAGGCGGTCGCGTTCCTGCTGTCCCCGCCACCCACCACAAACAAATAACATCAGGCCGTCAAAACGCTGATTTGACTTACCCCTGCGGGCCGCAAATACTGGCCTTCACAGAACGGCTCGCCACTTGCGCACCGGTCGGTGCATCCAGCGCCGCGTAGCCGACACCCGTGGGGGAAGATCATCATGAAGCAATGCCCGCATCGCAAGCTGTACCGTGGCCTCGGCGTACTGGCCGCGGCCATTGCGCTGACCCCGGCGCTGATCCCGGCCCAGGCCATGGCGCAGAACAAGCCTATGGCCTATCCGGCCAAGGGCCAGAGCCAGCAACAGCAGGCCAGCGACGACGGCGCGTGCTACAGCTGGGCCAAGCAGCAGACCGGCGTGGATCCGGCACAGGCCGCCAACGCCCCGCCGCCGGCCCAGGCGCAGAGTGGCCAGCGCGTGCGGGGTGCCGCGGGCGGCGCCGCGGCGGGTGCTGTGGTGGGCGCGATGGCTGGCGATGCCGGCAAGGGCGCGGCGGTCGGCGCTGCAGCGGGTACGGTGGGGGGCGGCGTGGCGCACCGGCAGTCGCGCCGCCAGGCGAACGCGGCCAACCAGCAGGCGGCGGCCAATACCAGCCAGGCGATGGGCTCGTACTACCAGGCCTGGGGCGCCTGCATGCAGGGGCGCGGCTACAGCGTCAAATAAGACAGGGGGCAGCCCGGCGCAGGCTCAGGCAGCCCATCGGTCACACGCCTTGCGCACCGTTTCACGCTGGCTGCGCGCATCGGCATCGACCTGGCGCAGCCACTCGGCATCGCCGTCGCGGCGCTCGGCCAGCGCGCGGATATTGGCCAGCGCCTCCAGCGAGCCGAGTGCCTCGGCGTGCGGCACCAGCGCGTTGCAGATCGACAGGATATGGTCGGCGATCGGCATGCGCGTCAGTTCGTTGGGATGCACGTACTCCCCCTCCAGCCCGAAACGGCAGGCCTGGAAGCGGTTGAAGGTGTACACCAGGTAATCATCTTCCTGCGGCATGAAGGGGCGCGACAGCAGCAGGTAGCGCGCCAGCATCTGGATATAGGCGGCGATATCGCAGGCGCGCTGCACCGTCAGCGGCGTGTCCATCACGCGGACCTCGATGGTGCCGAACTCAGGCTTGGGCCGGATATCCCAGTAGAAGTCCTTCATGCTCTCGATCACGCCGGTATTGCGCATCTTCTCGAAATACGCGGTGAAGGCGTCCCACGTCAGCAGGAACGGCGCCCGCCCGCTCATCGGGAAGGCCGCGACCGAATTCAGCCGCGCCGAGGCAAAGCCGGTATCCACGCCCTGCACATAGGGCGAGGATGCCGCCAGCGCCACAAAGTGCGGCACATAGCGGCCGATGGCGTGCAGCAGGAACAGCGATTCGTCGGCGCTGGGGCAGCCGATATGCACATGCTGGCCGAACACGGTGAACTGCTTGGCCAGGTAGCCGTACAGCTCGGAGATGTACTGGTAGCGCGGCGAATCCGAGATGGTGCGGTCGGCCCACTGCTGGAACGGGTGGGTGCCGCCGCCGGCAATGCCCAGGTTCAGCGGGCGCGAGGCGGCCACCATCAGGTCGCGCATCACGGTCAGTTCTTCCAGCGCCTGCTGGTAGCTGTGGCAGATCCCCGTGCTGATCTCGATCATCGACGGACTGATCTCCGGCTTGATGTCGCCGGCATGCTCGGCGCTCTTGAGCGCGCGCAGCAGGTCGGGCGCGAATGGCGCCAGGTCATAGTCATGACGGTTGACGAGCTGCAGTTCCAGCTCCACGCCGAAGGTCAGTGCCTCGGAATGCTTGAACGGTTCGAGCGACATCAGCGCCCTCCTCCATTGGCCCGGATGTCGACGCGGACTTCGCCTGCGTAGCGCAGCGCCCAGGCCGCGATCACCGGACCGAAAAGTTGTTCGATGGCCAGCGCGCACAGGATGATGGCCGCCAGTGGCTGGCCGGTACCGGGGTAGAGTCGCGCCACGTCATGCATCAGCAGGAAGGCCAGGCCCGACATCGGCGCCAGCGCCAGCCCCAGCGCCATGCACTGGCGCAGGCTCAGGCCCGAGAACGAGCCCAGCGACACCACTCCCGCCAGCTTGGCCACATGACGCAGCACCACCAGCGCGATGGCGTAGACGCCGCCCACGGCCCAGTCCTGTGCCGTCAGCGGCAGGCCCAGCGACACCACCATGACGATGATCAGCAGGCTGCCCGCGCTGCCAAAATGCGGCGGCCACACATGCGGCTGGTTGTCCTGGTGCTTGAACACGACACCGGCCAGCATTAGCGTCAGCGGCATCGACAATTTTAGTACCCGGGTCAGCGCCAGCGTGAACAGCACCAGGCCCACCAGCACCAGGAAGCTGTAGTGATCGTCGGCCGACATGCGGTCATAGATGGCATGGCCGAGCTTGCCCACCACCCACGCCAGCAGGCACGAGCCCACCAGCAGGTACAGCGGATGCAGCAGCGCCGCGCCCAGGTTGCCATATTCCGAATGCAGCCAGCCGGTGGCGACCTGCACGATGGCGGCGGCGTAGATGCTGTTGAGCGCGGCCATCGCCATCAGGCGCTCGGTGACCTGGCCGTCGGCGCGCAACTCATTCTTGAGCTGTAGCACGATGGTGGGCGAGGTGCTGACCGCGATGCCGCCGGCCAGGATCGCCACGCCGGGCGAGGCGCCGATCCATTGCAGCACCGCCGCCACCAGGCCCCAGGTCAGCAGGCTTTCAAAGGCACTGGTCAGCAGCAGCCAGCGGTTGGCGCGCAGCCAGGTCAGCGAGAGGCGATGCCCGAGTTCGAACAAGGCCAGCGCCAGCGCCATATCGATCAGGATACGGGTCTGGTTGATCATGTTCTCGTCGACGATGCTGCGCCCCAGCATGCCGGCGCAAAGCCCCGCCGCGGCATACCCGACGATGCGCGGGCAGCGCAGCCAGCGCCGGCTCAGCTCACCGGCCAGGCCGGCGCCGACCAGCGCCAGCCCGACCCAGAACAGGCCGCCGGGCGCGAGCGGGAGGCTTGGAAAAAGTTGGCTCAGTCCATTCATGGCGACATGGTAATGTAAGCACTTCACAATCCATGTCAGTGATTGTCCGACACCGCACAAAACGCACACACAACTTCTGTCATCTGCATGTAAAAAACGCCATCTCCGGATGGCGTTTTTTACATCCCTTACATCTCCGGCCCGTTCGCGGGTCCGGAGCGACGCTTCAGACGCCCCAGACTTTCCACATCGGCCGCGTTGCCTTCAGCGCGGCCTCCACCTGTGCATATAAAGTGCGCGTCGAGCCCTGCGCGGCCCCGCGGGCACGGGCCTTCTCGAAATACCCCAGCGCGGTTTCACGCTGGTCCAGGCCAAGCGCCGACTGCACCGCGCGCAGGTACACCTCGGCATCCCAGTCGTCACGCACGGCGAAGGCGGCGACAAAGTCGGCCAGCGCGGCATCGTGGCGCCGCGCTGCGTTGTGGACCAGCCCGCGCTGCACGCGCGGGCCGGCTTGGTCCAGCGGATCGCCCTCGGTCAGCGCCACGGCCTGCTCGAACAGCGGCAGCGCGCGCTCGGGCTCGCCCATGTCGCGCCAGACCTGGCCGAAGCGGTTGTACAGCCAAGCGTCCTCCACCAGCAGCGCGCGGCGCTGCTGGGCCTCGATCTCGGCCAGGGCATCGGTGCGGTCGTGCTCGTCCATGCCGGCCACCTGCGCCTGCAGCAGCGAAGCAAAGTGCGCGCGCGCATGCGCCATCGGGTGCGCGGCCTCGCTGCGGGCTTCCACCGGCAGCGCATCCAGCCGGGCATCCATATGCATCATCGCGGCGCGCGCGGCCTCGGTCGGCTCGGCGCCGCCCATGGCCTTCCAGGCCGCGATCATGCGGCAGAAGGCCCAGGTCACGTCAGCCGGATTGCGCTCCAGCGGGTAGCGGTTCAGCACCTCGCCGGCCAGCTCGGCCACCTTCTGGTGCTGGCCCGCGTCGGCGTGGCAGTCGAGCAGGTCGATCCAGTGGTCGATGAACTCGCTGGCGGCCATGCCCTGCTGGTGCAGCGCGATGCGCTCGTCCACGTGCGCGGCGTCGGCCGGCAGGCTGCGCGACAGCAGCCGGCACAGCAGCGAATAGACATGCGGGTCGGCATTGCCGCCGTGCCCCGCGGCATCGCCCTGGCCGGTGGCGAAGTACTGGTCGAAGCGCGCCACGCCGGCACGGCCGGCCTGCACCAGCACCGGCCGCAACGCGGCCTCGGCGGCCGGCACTTCGTCGATGAACTCGCCCAGCGCCATGGCGGCGCGGTAGTAGCCGGCACCGTCGTCGGACTGGTCGGTCAGCGTGAAGCGCAGCCACGGCTCGCGATCGGCCGGCTGGGTGCTGTCGGCGCGCTGCGCCAGCTGGTGGCGCCAGGCCAGTTCGCGTACCTGGCTCTGCGGGTCGGGTACCTGGCGCAGGTAGACCGCCAGGTCGTCCAGTGCCCCTTGCACGTCGCCCACGCCGTGGCGCAGCGGTGCGCGCAGGCGGCGCGCCTCGGGGTGGTCAGGGTGCTCGGCCAGCACACGGGCGGCCTGGTCGGCGGCCACGGTGTCACCGGCGGCGGGATCGAGCGCCAGCAGATGCGGGTTGTCAAGCGCCACGCGGCCCAGGCAGACGCGCATCAGCGGCTCCACCGGCACGCCGGCGGCCTCGGCCCGGGCGATGTAGTCCGTCACCAGCGGTGCGATGTCGTCGGCGCCCAGGTCGGGATTGCGGACCATCAGGTCATGCCAGTAACGCGCCGCGGCGGCCATGTCGCCCAAGCGCAGGGCGGCCAGGCCAGCGTGGAAATGCGAGGCCCATTCGCCCGTCAGCAGGCCGCTGCGTTGCGCGGCCTCATGCAGCCACGGGAGCGCCTCGGCATCGCGGCCCAGGCTCATCAGCATGGCGCCGTAGCGGTGCGCGATCACGCCGCGCGAGGCCCAGCGGTGCGGCGGCTGCAGCGGCTGCGTATCAAGCCGCGCCAGCGCCTCGTCCAGCACCGCCAGCGCGGCGTTGGCGTCACCGTTGTCAAAGTGCAGCCGCGCCCGCAGCGTGACGAAATCAACCACCTCGGGGCGGGCCTGCGACAGCTGGTTGGCAATCTGCAGGGCTTCGATGAAGCGCCCCTGGTTGGCTAGCCCGATGGCGTGGTCGTAGCTGGCTTCCTGCTCGGACACGTACTGCTCCTATGGATTGAAAAAATGTGCGAGTGCGGGATTATGCGCCAATGGGGGAGATACGGAATTGTTTGGGGGCTTGGCGCCATGGCGCCATCCCCCAAAAGGAAAAACGCCACCCAAAAGGCAAGGGGGTCGCTTAAAGTGTTGACGTGGGTAACGAGAAAAGCATAGAGTACTGTATATCCATACAGTACTCTAGGTAGGCTTTTGCTCCACACCTTTGAAACCCGCCTCAATCTGACCCCCGAGTTAGCCGCCTTGTTGGCGGTTAACTCGGAACGCTGGTCGTGGGGCGCGCGTAAGGCTTGGAGTCTTCTGTATCGACAAAACCTCACTCGAACGACCGCCTACGCCACCTTAACGAGGGAAGGCTTTACCTCGCATCAGGTCGGTTCCATGCTGACGCAAGCTGAAATGCGCCATGCAGGCTTGGTCGAACTCAAAAAGTACGAACGAGGTCAGCTTGAGCTGGCCATTCAGCAACGCGAGCGCGCACTAGCCGACAAAGGCAAGAAAATTCAGGCCCTGTCAAAACGGCAAGCCAAGCTGTCAACGCCGATTTAAATCTGACCCACTTTGGCAAGAATCGCCGAAGTAAAACTGACCCACCTGGCTCCCGTCAGCCCGCCGCCTTGACGGCGGCTCGGCCGTTCGTTTGTCCTGCCCGGCGCTTGTCCTTGAGCCGGTAGCTTTCCCCTGTAATCTGCACGATGTGCGCGTGATGCAGCAGCCGGTCAAGCATCGCCGCCGTCAGCGTCTGGTCGTCGGCAAAGGCGCTCGCCCATTGCGCAAACGGCAGGTTGCTGGTCAGCACCATCGAACCCCGCTCGTAGCGCTTGGCGACGACGTTGAAGAACAGGTTCGCCTCCTCACGCCCGAAGGGCAGATAGCCGATTTCGTCGACCACCAGCAACCTGGGACCCATCACCGCCCGATTGAAGTATTCGCGCAGCCGCCCTTGCTGCCGGGCAGTCGCCAGTTGCATCATCAGGTCGGCCGCCGTCAGGAAGCGGCTTTTGATGCCAGCCTGCGTGGCCCGATAGGCCAGTGCCGTCGCCAGATGTGTCTTGCCTACGCCGGACGGCCCGAGCAGCACGACGTTCTCGGCGCGCTCGATAAACGCCAGGCTGGCCAACTCCTGTATCTGCATGCGCGGCGCGCCGCTGGCGAAGCCGAAGTCGTACTGCTCCAGCGTCTTTACCGATGGCAGCGTCGCCAGCTTGGTCAGCACCTGACGCTTGCGCTCTTCGCGGGCGGCAACCTCAGTGTTGAGCAGCCGCTCCAGGAAGTCGGCCAGACTGGCATCCTCGGTCGCCACCCGCTGTGCCAGCGGCCCCCACTCCAGCGCCACGCGGTCTAGTTTGAGCTGACCGCACAGGCTGGCAATGCGCTCGTGCTGCAGGTTCATGCCGCCACCTCCAGCAGGCTGTCATACACGGCCAGCGGGTGCTGCAGGCTCTCGCGCGGGATGGGGCGCATGGACGTGGGTACAGGCAGCAGTCTCCCCGCTTGCGGCAGCGGCAGCAAAACCTCTTGCTCGACGGCAAGGCGCACCGCGGGGCGCTCACCAGTGGTGGCATGGACCCGTGTATTGGCCACCTCCGTCAGCCAGCGGCCGATGTACTGGTTGGCGGCCTCGACATCCAGCTTCAGCCCGGCTTGTTTGAGCGTGGCAGCCAGCGGCACGACGAAGCTCTCCTTGAGGTAGCGATTGAAGCGCTCGACCTTGCCCTTGGTCTTGGCCCGGTAGGGGCGGCAAACCTTCAGCGCGAAGCCATACCGCTCGGCCAGCGCCAACAGTTCCCGGTTCCAGCGGTGGCGGCCGTCGCCGTGCGCGTCGCGCTCGACGACCACCGACTTGGCGTTGTCGAACAGGATGTGCTCGGGCACGCCGCCGAAGAAGGCCAGCGCCTCTTCCAGGCAGGCGCACAGCGTCGCGGCATCCTCGCTGGCCGTGAAGCGCACGAAGCTGGCGCGGCTGTAGCCCAGCGTCGCCACCAGGGCCAGCAGCGGATCTCGCCCGCGCCGAATGACCGTAAAGTCGGCCTGCATCTGCTTGCCTGGCGCCGTCTCGAAGCGCACCAGCGGCTCGGGCTCGGCGTGCTTATGCGGTGCGAGAAATACCTTGAGTTGGCTGACGCCGCCGTCGTAGCCGCGCTCGCGCAACTCGCGCAGCAGCACGGTCGCCGGAATCCAGCGTGGGCGTGCCGCCTCGATTCGCTCCAGCAAATAGCCGTGGTACGGTTCAAGCTTCGTCGCTCTGGACTCACGCGGCCCGTACCGGCAGGCTTGTTCGTCGCGCAAATAGCGCCGCACCGTGTTGCGCGACAGACCCGTCTGCCGTGCAATCTCCCTCACTCCCGCACCTCGTTTCGCCAATACCCTGATTTCCACTGCTTGCTCCTGTGTCAGCATCGGCGGCAAATCCGCCATCCTCCACCAGGTGGGTCAGTTTTACTTCGGCGGGGTGGGTCATTTTTACACCGGCGCTAACACCAAGCTACGCGCTCAACGCAATAAAGTAGCACCGAAGCCGGGGAAATCCCGTTCAAACCGCTACCTTACGACGCTA
>NZ_JBWKQZ010000032.1:0-114356 GCF_059419025.1 Cupriavidus sp. GW821-FHT07C08 | reverse complement strand
TTCGAAAAACGGGTTATCCGAATCCTCGTTTTACTCCAGGGGCTTACTTGGGCCAGCCCTTCCATAGTATCTAAAGCACCCGCATGATCAGCAGCGCGGTGTCCTGCAACACCTGCAATACCCGGTCCAGCGCCTGCTGTGCGGTCTCGTCGCCGATCGGCATATTGACCGACAGCGCGGCGATCACCTTGCCGTGGCGGTCGCGCAGCGGCACGGCGATGCCGCGCACGCCGGTCTGCAGCTGCTGCTCCAGCATCGCATAGCCCTGTGCGCCGGCCTTGCGGATCTCTTCGAGCAGGCGCTCATGTTGCAGGATTGTGTAAGGGGTGTAGGGTGCGAGCACGACAGATTCCAGCCATTCGCGCACCTGCTGCTCGGGGCGCGAGGCCAGCATCATCACCCCGGCCGAGCCCAGCGGCGCCGGCACCCGTGCCCCCAGCACGAAGCCGGTGCTCATCACGCGGCTGGTGCTGGTGCGCGCGATAAACACCAGCTCCCAGCCATCGAGCACGCTCAGGTAGGCCGCCTCGCCGAGCTGCGCGGTGATCTGCTGCAGGAACGGCTGCACCGTGCGCGGCAGCCGCGCCGAGTCGAAATACGACCAGCCCACCTTGAGCACGCGCGGCGTCAGGCTGAACAGCGTGCCGTCGCTGGTGGTGTAGCCGAGGTGCTCCAGCGTCAGCAGGTAACGACGCGCAGCCGTGCGCGTCAGGCCGGTCAGCTGCGCCGCCTGCGTGGGCGTAAGGCGCGGATGGTCGTTGTCGAAGGCCTCCAGGATGGCCAGGCCTTTTTCCAGCCCGGCGATCCAGTCGCGCCGGCTCAGCGGTTCTTTTTCCATGGTTAACCCGAATTTCGCGCGAGGGATGATCGCAATGGAGCGATTGTCGCACGCTTGCGCGCGAATTGTGGTTGTTGACGGGCTGGCTCGCTCATAACCTTTAGGGCAATACCGTCGCCACCTCGCAATCGCCATGACCGCAGCCCGCAGGCCTCTCCCGAAATCGATCGCCACCGTCTCGCTGTCCGGCACGCTGCCGGAAAAACTGGAAGCCGCCGCGGCCGCGGGCTTCGACGGCGTGGAAATCTTCGAGAACGACCTGCTGCACTTCGACGGCTCACCGGCCGAGGTGCGCCGCATGGCGGCCGACCTCGGCCTGCAGATCCTGCTTTACCAGCCGCTGCGCGACTTCGAGGCCATGCCGGATGACCTTTTTGTCCGCAATATGGCGCGCGCCGAACGCAAGTTCGATGTGATGGAGCAGCTTGGCGCGGAGATGGTGCTGGTGTGCAGCAATGTGCAGGAGGTTGCCATCGACGACCCCGCCCGCGCTGCCGCCGACCTGCGCCGGATGGCAGAGGCCGCCGCGCGGCGCGGGCTGCGCGTCGGTTACGAGGCGCTTGCCTGGGGCCGCCATACGCGCCGCTGGCGGCAGGCGTGGGACATCGTGCAGCGCGCCGACCACCCCGCGCTGGGGCTGGTGCTGGACAGCTTCCATACGCTGTCGCTGGGCGATTCGCTGCAGGGTCTGGACGTTGTGCCGGAGGACAAGATCTTCTTTGTGCAACTGGCCGACGCGCCACGCCTGTCGATGGACGTGCTGTCGTGGAGCCGCCACTACCGCAACTTTCCCGGGCAGGGCGACCTGCCGGTGACCGATTTCGCCCGCGCCGTGCTGCAGGCGGGCTACAACGGGCCGTTGTCGCTGGAGGTCTTCAACGACGACTTCCGCGCGGCGCCGGCACGGCTGACCGCGCAAGACGGGCTGCGCTCGCTGATCTGGCTGGAGTCAGAGGCGGGCGGCACGCCGCTGCCTGCGCCGCCGGTGCTGGACGGCGTGGATTTCGTCGAGTTTGCCGTCGATTACGTGGCTGGCCGCGAACTCGCGCAACGGCTGGAATCGCTTGGCTTTGCCCATGCCGGCCGCCATCGCTCCAAGGCGGTCGACCTGTACCGCCAGGGCGGCGTCAACCTGATCCTGAATGCCGAGCAGGACAGCGCCGCCGCCGAGCACTTCCAACTGCACGGCCCGTCGGTGTGCGCCATCGGCCTGAAAGTGGACGACGCACGCCGCGCCATGGCGCGCGCCCGCGCGCTGCTGTGCAAGGAGTGGCGCGAGCCGGTGGGGCCCGACGAGCGCGTGATCCCGGCGCTGCGCTCGCCCGACGGCATGCTGTTCCACCTGATCGACGACCGCGACGCCGACCGCAGCATCTATGAGAGCGACTTCGTGCTCGATACGCCCGCGCAAACCGTCCACCACGGCGCCGGGTTGTCCGCCATCGACCATATCGCGCAGGCGCTGCCGGCGAACCGGCTCGACAGCTTCGTGCTGTTCTACCGCTCGGTGTTCGCCATGCGGCCGGAGGCCGTGCATGAGATCGCCGATCCGTATGGCCTGGTGAAGAGCCGCGCCATGGTCAGCCCCGGCCAGCATGTTCGCATCCCGCTCAACGTGTCCGAGAGCGGCCGCACCGCCACCGGGCGCTTTGTCGCCGCTTACGCGGGCTCGGGCGTGCACCACATCGCCTTCCGGTCGGAACGCATCGGGCAGACGCTGGAAGCCATCGACCGCACCCGCGCCGCGATGCTCCACGTGCCGGACAACTACTACGACGACGTGGCCGCGCGGCTCGCGCTCGACGACGCGCTGCTGGAACGCCTGCAAGGTCTCGGCCTGCTCTACGACCGCGACGCCCATGGTGAATTCCTGCACGCCTACACCGAGCCGTTCCACGAACGGTTTTTCTTCGAACTCGTGCAACGCAGCGGCTACACCGGCTACGGCGCGGTCAACGCTTCGGTGCGCATGGCCGCACAGGCGCAGCTGCGGCACAGCTGAACATCATCGTCATCCGCTC
Organism: Cupriavidus sp. GW821-FHT07C08; assembly: GCF_059419025.1. Classification (NCBI taxonomy): domain Bacteria; kingdom Pseudomonadati; phylum Pseudomonadota; class Betaproteobacteria; order Burkholderiales; family Burkholderiaceae; genus Cupriavidus; species Cupriavidus sp. GW821-FHT07C08. The sequence goes on along the minus strand of NZ_JBWKQZ010000032.1, from coordinate 111,497 downwards.
ACAACATTCCCTACAGGAGACATTCCATGCAACCGTGCATCATTTCCGTGGCCATCACCGGTTCCGTGCCGCGCAAGAAGGACAACCCGGCCGTGCCCATTTCGGTGGCTGAACAGATCGAAAGCACGCACGCCAGCTATGAGGCCGGTGCCACCCTGGTTCACCTGCACGTGCGCGACGAACTGGAAAATTCGAGCTCCGATCCGACGCGATTCGCCGCGCTGCAGGAAGGCATCCGAAAACACTGCCCGGGCATGATCGTGCAGTTCTCCACCGGCGGACGCGGCCGCGAGGCCAGCCAGCGTGGCGCGATGCTCCATCTGCGGCCAGACATGGCTTCGCTTGCCACCGGCTCGGTCAACTTTCCCACCAGCGTCTACGAAAACCCGCCGGACTTTGTGCGCACGCTGGCCACCACGATGCGGGAATTCCACGTCAAGCCGGAAATCGAGATCTTCGACCTGGCGATGCTCTACAACACGGCGGAACTGGTGAAAGAAGGGCTGATCGCGGCGCCGCCGCACGTGCAGTTCGTGTTCGGCATCCGCAATGCGCTGCCGGCGCGGCGCGAGATCCTGGCGTTCCAGGTCGAGCAACTGCAAACGCTGTTGCCGGGCGCGACATGGACGGCCGCCGGCATCGGCCGCCACCAGCTGGAAGTCAATCACTGGACGCTGGAGCTCGGCGGACACTGCCGTACCGGTCTGGAAGACAACATCCGCTGGGACAAGGACACACTGGCGGCCAGCAACGCGCAACTGGTTGGCCGCGTGGCGCAGCTTTGCGGGCAGTACGGCCGGGCGGTGGCAACGCCGGCACAGGCGCGGGCGCTGCTCGGGCTGGACTGACGGCGGCAGCGGGGCGGCTATGTCGCCCCGACGGGCCGCCCCGGCAGTTCCCGGTCACGGGCCGCCGCCACAGTGCCGCCCACGCCGCTGGCGGCGATCAACGCAACGCCGAGCACGGACCACGCATCGGGCAGATAGGCGAATGCCAGCCAGCCGCCAAGCATCGCAAAGGCGATCTGCAGGTAGAGATAAGGGGTAAGCAGGCTGACCGGCGCGCGCGCATAGGCAAGGACCAGGAACAGGTGGCCGGCGGTGCCGGCGAGCGCCATGCCAGCGAGCAGGCACCAGTGCAATGCCGTGAGTTGCGAGGTCCATGCGCTCGGCAGCGCTGCCGAGAGCAGCACCGTGGCAACGCAGCCTGTATAGAAGTGCGTGGTCCCGACGCCATCGACACGGGTCAGCACGCTGGTCAGCAACTGGTATGCGGCATTGGACAGCACTGCCCCCAGCGGCAACAGCATCGCGGGCTGCAGGCCCGCGTCCGGGCGGATCACCACCAGGGCCCCGACAAATCCCGTCAACAGGAAGAGCCACCGCACGGCCGACACGCGTTCGCCAAGCATGGCCGCCGCGGCCAGCGCCATCGCCAGCGGCGTCAGGCTCACAACGGCGGTGAACTCGCCTACCGGCAGCACTTGCAGGCTGAAGAACGCGCAGCCGCTGGACAGCAGCATCGCCACCGCACGCGCGCACTGCAGCAGCGGCCGGCGCGTGCGCAGCAGGGCGCGGCCGCGAGCCGGCAGCAACACCGCGCCGGTCAGCGCCGCCTGCGCCAGGTAGCGCAGCCATAGCGCCATCACGACTGGCACGGCCGCGCCTGCGATCTTTGTCAGCGTATCGAGCGCAGCGAAGCAGGCTACCGCCGCCACTATCAGCAGGATGCCTTGCAGTTCCCGGGCCCCTCTCATGGGGCTCACGCCGCAGGCCGGCAAGCTGCGCTTGCCACGGCCATCCCTGTCTGCATCATGTCACCGATCCACGTTGGCTTTGTCTTCGTGCGCAGGTTACTGGCAGGAGCGAGGGCAATCAGCGCAATGGATGGAAAGTCAGAATTCGCTGGCAGCGAATAATCCGGGAGGACGACGGCCAAGGCGCGCGGTGGACGCGATCAATGGATAAAGCCGCCCTTGACGAAGCGCACCGGCTCGGCGTCCATGCGCAAGAGCAGGGCGGTCAGGCCATCCGCTGGTTCCGCAGCATTGCGCGGGGTGTTGGCGCTGGGCCCTGACACGCAAACAAGGTCTGCATCGGACCATTGCCGGCCGGGCGCACCACGCGCGCGCAGCCACCCGGTACGGTCAGCCAGCAGCTGGGTGCCTGCCAGCCGTGCGGGCGATTCACCGGCGATTGCCGCCACCGCCTGCCACGCATGCGGCGACATGGCCGTGCAGCCGGCACGAAAGCGCGGCACCTGCGCCGGCGGGCGCCCGTCGGGCGTGACCAGCACGGTCAGGAAGCGGGGATCTTCATACGGCAGCGGCGCCGCCCCGTCGACAGCCACCAGCCGCACGCGCTGGTCCGCGCGCCACTGCGACAGTGGCAGAGGTGCGGCATCGACGCAGCGGACGGCCATTTCCGGCAGCCGCAGCGGTACCGGCCAGTTGCCGTCGGCACCGGCGCCGCTGCCAGCCGACAGCGCCTTCATGTAGTCGATCACGGCCCAGGCCTCACCGTCGCCCAGGGTGTCGCGGAAGGCCGGCATGGTGGGCTGGCCGTGACGGTCGCGCATGCCGGCCAGCACATGCCAGAACAGCTCGCCATCCGCGCGGCGCGCCAGCAGCGGGCTGACCAGCGTGGGCGGCCACTGCGCCAGGCTGGCGGCCAGCGGGCCTTCCCCGCGCCCGTCCGCGCCGTGGCAGCTGGCGCAATGCTGCGCATAGACCCGGGCGCCGAGCGCGATGGCATCGACCGAAAAGCGGGTAGGGCTGGCGTGGAAGCTGGTCGGCGCGGCCGGCACCAACAGCAGCGCTGCGCTGGGCCAGGGAGCCGCCACCAGGGCGAGCGCACCGGCGGCCAGCAGCACGCCGCGATGGCGTCGCCATGCCAGCGCGGCGGTAATGGCCAGCACGGCAAAGACAAAAGCGCACAGGCTCAGGCCGACCTGGCGCGCGAGGCCCAGGTCGATCAGCAGGGTTTCGCCCGCCACGCGCCGTGCCCACGGCCACGCGGGCTGGCCGTGGCTGTCGCCGGTCAGGCCAAGGGCATGCCACAGCGACAACAGGGCCAGCTGGAATTTCTCGATCAGGACCAGCAGTCCATTGAGCCATGCCTGCGGAGGCGGGCCGCTCATCTGGCGGCCCGCGAGGTGAAGCGCAACGCCATTACCAGCTCGCGTCCAGCCCCAGGTGGCGCAGCGCTTCGTGCCGCAGCCCGGTCAGCCGCGGATCGCCGCGATGGCGCGGGTAGGGCAGGTCGACCCGGATCTCCGCCGTGATGCGTGCCGGACGCTGGCTGAAGATGATCACGCGCTGCGCCAGGAACAGCGCTTCCTCCACGTCGTGCGTGACCAGCAGCGCCGAAAAGCGCGAGCGTTGCCACAGTTCGACCAGGTCGCTCTGCATCGCCAGCCGCGTCAATGAGTCTAGTTTGCCCAGCGGCTCGTCCAGCACCAGCAGGCGCGGATCGTTGACCAGCGCGCGCGCCAGCGCCACGCGCTGCGCCATGCCGCCGGAGAGCTGGTGCGGGAAGGCGCGGGCGAAGGTTTCCAGCCCTACGCGCCGCAGCGCATCATCCACGCGCGGACGCTGGCTTGGCAGCACGCCGCGTGCCTGCAGGCCCAGCGCGACGTTGTCCCATACGCGCCGCCACGGATACAGCGTGGGGTCCTGGAACACCACGATGCGCGAGGGGTCAGGCTCGGTGATCGGGGTGCCGTCCTGCAGGATCTCGCCGGAGGCGGGCTGGTCCAGCCCCGCCACCAGCCGCAGCAGCGTGGACTTGCCGCAACCGCTGGGCCCCAGCAGCGCGACGAATTCGCCCGGTGCGACGCTCAGGTCGACGTCGTCCAGCACCTGCAGCCGGTCGCTGCCGCTGCCGAACCAGTGGCTGACCTGATGGATGTCGATGCGGGCACCGGTCAGGGTTTCCGGGGCCTGGCTCCCCACGGCATTGACTTCCCTCTCCCGCCGTTCTGCAACACTCACCATTTCACCGTCCCCTTCTGCCACGACAGCACCCGGTCACGCGCCACGAACAGCAGCGTGATCACGCCCGAGAACAGCAGCGCCATCACGATCAGCGCCGCATACATATTGACGTACGAAGCCCAGCCCTGCGCCCACGTCAGGTACCAGCCCAGGCCCGACTTCACGCCCATCATCTCCGCCGTCACCAGCACCGAGAACGAAGCGCCCAGCCCCATGAACAGGCCGACGAATACCTGCGGCAGCGCCGCCGGGATCGCCACGCGCAGCACCAGGAACCAGCCCGAGGCGCCCATGGTGCGCGCCACGTCGTAGTAGCTCTTGTTGACGCCGGCCACGCCTGACCACGTCAGCACCGCCACCGGGAAGGCCGTGGCCAGCGCGATCAGGAACACCCCGGCGGAATAGCTCGACGGGAAGAAGTAGAAGGTCAGCGGCAGCAGCGCGGTCGACGGCAGCGGGCCCAGCACGCGGAGCACCGGATGCACCCAGTAGCCAATACGGCGCGACCAGCCGATCGAGACGCCCACCAGGAAGCCGGCCAGCCCGCCGTAGGCCACGCCCAGCCCGAGCAGCTTGAGCGTATTGAGCACGCTGTCGCCCAGTCGCAGCCAGTCGTCGGCATAGACTTCGATCAGCGCCTGCGGCGGCGCAAAGAAGGGCGTTGGCAGGATCGCGGTCTTGGCTGTCAGGATTTCCCACGCCGACAGCACCACCGGCAGTGCGACCAGCCACGGACCGGCGGTGCGCAACGCGGCCAACGCGCGTTGCGCCGCATGAACACGCTCGCCGACGAGCGCAACCAGCGCTAGCAGCACGGCGCCCGCCAGCGCGGCAATACCCAGTTCCTCCGTATAGGCCCAGTCGCTAAAGCCCACCATCTTGTTGGGCCATTGCCACGTCAGCGCGCCGAACGCGCCCCACGCCAGGGCCGCGACGATGCCCGTGGCCCAGACCGGGCTGGTACCACGTACGGTGGCGATGGCAGGCGAAGCTGGCTCGCGTGCGAGCCCGGCGTCGAATGCAGGTTGGCTTGTCGTCATGGCATCACCCCAGGACATTGGCGTAGACGTGCTGCGCCAGGCGTTTGGCATCGGTGGTCTGCTTCAGCACGCCGATGCGGCGGAAATCATCGGCGTAGAAGGCGATCTCGTCGCGCAGGTCGACGCCGGTCGGGTGGTGCGTATAGGTCAGCGTGGCGTAGAGCTTGCGCAGGTCTTCCGGGTTGATCTTGGGCGAGTACTTGGCGAAGACCCTGGCGGCCTCGTTGGGGTTCTCGTTGACGTAGTCGGTGGCCTGCACGATGGCGCGCGCCAGCGACGTGGCGGCGGGGCGGTCGTTGCGCACCAGCTCGCCGCGGGCGCCGACCACGCAGCAGACCTTGCGCGCGTACTCGCCGGTGAGGTTGGTGGCCAGTTCCACGTAGGCGCCGTTGGTGCGCTTTTCCAGCAGGTAGAGGTTGGGGTCGCCGTCGGCGATCGCCTGGATCTCTCCCTTGTCCACCGCCACGCCCAGCAGGTCGGCCGGGTACTGGCGCCAGGTGATGTCCTTGTCCGGGTCGATGCCGTTCTTGGCCAGCAGGATGGTGAAGAAGTGCTTGCCCGGCGCCGCCAGGTCGCTGACGCCGACGGTCTTTCCCTTCAGCTGCTGCAGGCTGGTGACCCCCGCCGCTTTCGATCCCACCAGCCGCACGCAGCCGCCGTGCGAGCTGCCGATGATCTTGACGTCGAAGCCGGCTTCCAGCGGCTTGAGCCAGCGGTGGATCATGCCGACCGCGGCATCGGCCTTGCCGGTGGCGATCGATTCCAGCAACTGGTCGGTCGAGCCGCTGTAGTTGATCAGGTCGACCTGCAGGCCGTTCTTCTCAAAGAAGCCCTTCTCCTGCGCCACCACGATCGGCGTCAGGCAGAAGGAGTTCTGGTTCCACGCGAAGGTCAGCTTGCGCGGCGCCGACCAGGCCTGTCGGCCCAGGATCAGCGACGGTGCGGCGATGGCGGCGGCGCCGGCCAGCCGCAGCACGCTGCGCCGGCGCGGGTCCGCGTGATTGTTGTTGTCCTGGCTCATGGTGAGACTCCCCGTCTTCGTTGTGTGGTGTGGTGAGGCCATCAGGCGGCCTTGCGCTCCGCCCGCTGCGCGGCGTCGTGCTGCGCCACCAGCTCGCGCACGCGCGGGATCAGCTCGCGGCCATAGTCGATGGCGTCTTCCAGCGGATCGAAGCCGCGGATCAGGAAGGTGGTGACGCCCAGTTCGTAGTACGCCAGCAGGGCCTGCGCCACCTGCTCCGGCGTGCCGACCAGGCCGGTGGAATTGGAGCGCCCGCCGGTCTCGCGCGCGATCGCGGTCCACAGGCGCTGGTCGACCCGGTCGCCCTTGTCGGCCGCCGCGAGCAGGCGCCGTGCGCCTTCGCTCTGCTGCGGGCCGCCGCGGCTGTAGCCGGCCTGCACGCGCAGGGCGCGGGTGCGCTCCAGGATGCTGTCGGCGCGGGCCCAGGCTTTCTCTTCGGTCTCGGCCAGCACCGGGCGGAACGACACCGAGAAGCGCACCGTGCGGCCGTGCTGCGCGGCTTCGGCACGCACGCGGCCGGTCAGCTCGCGCACCTGTTCGAGCGACTCGCCCCACAGCGCATAGACGTCGGCATGCTTGCCGGCCACGGCCAGCGCCGCTTCCGAGGCGCCGCCGAAATAGATCGGCACATGCGGCTGCTGCGCGGGCTTGACCTCCGAGAAGCCCTGCGTAAAGCGGTAGAACTGGCCTTCGTGGTCGAACGGCGCGGGCTCGGTCCAGATGCGGCGCAAGATATGCAGGTACTCATCGGTGCGCGCATAGCGCTGGTCATGGTCGAGGAAGTCGCCGTCGCGCTGCTGCTCGCTGTCCGAGCCGCCCGAGATGAAGTGCACCCCGAGGCGGCCGCCGCTGAACTGGTCGAGCGTGGCGATCTGGCGCGCGGCCAGCGTCGGTGCGGTAAAGCCGGGGCGGTGCGCCAGCATGAAGTGGATGCGCTCGGTCACGCTGGCCGCGTAGGCGATGGTCAGCGTGGCCGACGGCCCGGTGGAATGGTGCGGCACCAGGATGCGGTCGAAGCCGGCCTGCTCGTGGGCCTGGGCAAAGGCGCGCACATAGTCGCGATCGATCACCGGCCCCGCGGGCGGATGGATTTCGGACTGCTTCTGGCTCTGGATCATGCCGATGAAATCGACGCTCATGCGCGTTCTCCTGTATTCGGTGAGGGCGGCAGCGTGACCGCCCGGATGGTGTTGGGCTGAGGCAGAAAGTACGACAGGCGCGCGCGCTCGCTAACGAATAAAAACGACGGTCCATATTCAATAAGCGTCGTTTTCGTAATGCGGTGGCGGCGCTACGCTAGTGTCCTGTTCCGCAGATAGCTTGCCAAAATGAAATCGTCCAGTTGGTCGTCAGGCTAGGCGCGAGGAGGCGCCATTGCCGTAGCTATGGCAACGACGAGCAACGACGCATGGCGGCCAACTGGGCGATTTCATGGCAAGGTATTTGCGGAACAGGACACTTTGCGGCATTCGGTGGCGAGCCGCGCGCCGATTCCGCGCCTAGTCGTCATCCTTCCCGGAGTCTTTTTCCATGTCTTTAACGTCTACCCTGCGCAGGCTGCCCAGCAGCGAAGTGCGCCTTGGCGAGGTGCTGGCCGGGCTTGCCGCGCGCTTTGCCGCCAGTGCCGGCGCGCACGATGCCGCTGCCAGCTTTCCGCACGACAACTTTGCGCAGTTGCATGCCAATGGCCTGATTGCGCAGGTGGTGCCGCACGCGCAGGGCGGCGGCGGGGCGGGCCTGGCGCAGGCGCGCCGCATCGTGGCCGCGGTGGCGGGCAGCGATGCCGCGACCGCGCTGGTGCTGACTATGACCTACCTGCAGCACCGCGCGATCGCCCGCGCCGATTCGCACTGGCCGCAGACCGTGCGTGACCAGGTCTTTGCCAGCGCGGTGCAGGACGGTGCGCTGATCAACGCGTTGCGGGTGGAGCCGGAACTGGGATCGCCGGCACGCGGCGGCCTGCCGGCCACGGTGGCCACGCGCGTGGCCGACGGCTGGCGCATCAGCGGCCGCAAGCTGTACAGCACCGGCATCCCGGCGCTGCGCTGGCTGGCGGTCTGGGCGCGCACCGACGAACCGCAGCCGCGCGTGGGCGTGTTCCTGGTCCCCGGACCGGCGGTCGGCATCGCCGGCGTGCGCATCGTCGAGAACTGGAACCACCTTGGCCTGCGCGCTTCAGGCAGCCATGAGACCGTGCTCGACAATGTCTGGATCCCGCCTGGCCACGCAGTCGATATCCGCCTGCCGTCAGCATGGGCGCCGGCCGGTGCCAGCCAGGCCGACATCGACGCCAACGCCGACCAGCAGGCCTGGATGATCGTGCTGCTGGGCAGCCTCTATGACGCGGTGGCACGCGCCGCCGCCGCATGGATCGGCGATTTCGTTCGCGAGCGCGCGCCCGGCAGCCTGGGCGCGCCGCTGGCCACGCTGCCGCGCGTGCAGGAAGCCATCGGCGAGATCGCCGCGTTGTTGCGGGCCAACCAGGTGTTGCTGGACGATGCCGCCGCGCGCACCGACGCGGGCGAGGCGCCCACGCCGGCCGACAGCGGGTTGCTCAAGTACACCGTGACAGGCAATGCGATCCGCGCGGTGGAGCTGGCGCTGCAGCTATCCGGCAACCACGGCCTGAGCCGCAACAACCCGCTCGAGCGCCACTACCGCGACGTGCTGTGCAGCCGCATCCATACGCCGCAGAACGATTCCGTCCTGGTCGCCGCCGGGCGTGCGCAGCTTGGCCTGTAAGCGCGGGCCCGCCTGGCCATGCTATGTTTGCAGCAGCACCGCCCCGCAGAGGGCCGCACCGCAGGCGCCCGGCGCGCCGGCAAACCAGTACGAGACACTCCGGAGTCATTCCCATGGGCAGCACCCCCACCCCCAACACGCTCGCGCCGCTGCGCGACTTCATCACCGGCCTGGCCGCGCTGCTGGACCAGCACCCGGACGAGCCCCGCATCCTGCGCGAAGGCGGGGCGCTGCTGGCAAAGCTGGTTGCGCGCGACGACTGGCTGCCCGAAGCCTGGGCCCAGTCGCATCCCGAGTACTACCAGCAGCACCTGCTGCATTGCGATTCCGCCGAACGCTTCTCGGTCGTCAGCTTTGTCTGGGGGCCGGGCCAGCGCACACCCATCCACGACCACACCGTATGGGGCCTGATCGGCATGCTGCGGGGCGCGGAAGACTCGCAGCCGTTCGCGCTCGACACCGACGGCCGGCCTGTACCGCATGGCGACGCCGTGCGCTTGCTGCCCGGGCAGGTCGAGGCCGTATCGCCCACGGTCGGCGATATCCACCTTGTCAACAACGTGCATGACGACCGCGTCTCGGTCAGCATCCATGTGTACGGCGCCAATATCGGCGCGGTGCGCCGTTCGGTCTATGCCGAGGACGGCACGCGCAAGCCCTTTGTCTCCGGCTATTCCAACCGGACCCTGCCTAACCTGTGGGACCGTTCCCGCGAAGTTGCCCAGTCATGACCACGATTACTGCTACGCAAGCCGCACCGGCCTTTCCGACATACTCGCGCGACGCGGTGCGCAAGGCGCTGCTCAACCGCGACGAGATCGCCTTGATCGATGTGCGCGAGGAAGATCCCTTCGCGCAGGAACACCCGCTATGGGCGGCCAATTTTCCGCTGTCCAGGCTTGAGATCGAGGCGTGGGCGCGCATCCCGCGCCGCGACACGCTGATCGTCGTCTACGGCGAATACGCCGGCACTGACCTGGCGCCGCGCGCCGCGGCCGCGCTGCGCGAGCTGGGCTATACGCGCGTGCACCTGCTGGAAGGCGGACTGCGCGCCTGGATCAACGACGGCGGCGAGGTGTTCCGCGACGTCAACGTGCCGAGCAAGTCGTTCGGCGAGGTGGTGGAGGCAAAGCGCCACACGCCGTCGCTGGCCGCCGAGGAAGTGCAGGCATTGATCGACACCAGGGCCGATGTGGTGATCGTCGATGCGCGCCGCTTCGACGAGTACCAGACCATGAGCATTCCCACCGCGACCAGCGTGCCGGGGGCCGAACTGGTGCTGCGCGTGCGCGAGCTGGCGCCCGATCCGCACACGCGCGTGATCGTCAACTGCGCCGGGCGCACGCGCAGCATCATCGGCACGCAGTCGCTGGTCAACGCGGGCATTCCCAACCCGGTGGCGGCGCTGCGCAACGGCACCATTGGCTGGACCCTGGCCGGCCAGCAACTGGACCACGGTGCCAGCCGCCGCGCCCCCGCCGCGGTCAGCGACGCCAACCGCGACAGCGCCCGCCGCGGCGCGCGCGAGATCGCCAACCGGGCCGGCGTGCGCCGTATTGCGCTGGCCCAGATCGAAACGCTGCAGCAGCCCGGCCGCACCGTGTACCGCTTTGATGTCCGCACGCCCGAGGAATTCGCCGATGGCCACCTGCCGGGCTTTGTCAACGCGCCGGGTGGCCAGCTGGTGCAGGAGACCGACCATTCCGCTCCGGTGCGTGGCGCGCGCATCGTGCTGGCGGATGATGACGACGTGCGCGCCAGCATGACCGGCTCATGGCTGGCGCAGATGGGTTGGGACATCTGGGTGGTGGAACCGGTGGCGGCGGCAGAGCGCAGCGAGACCGGCGCGGTCAGCGCACCGGTGCCGGCGTCAGCGCCAGTGTCGACCGTCACTGCAGCGGAACTGGCCACGTGGCTTGACGCAGGCGATGGCAGCACCGCTGTCCTCGACTTCACCACCAGCGCCAACTACGTCAAGCGCCATATTCCCGGCGCGTACTTCGTCATTCGCGCCCAGCTGGCCGACGCGCTGCCACGCATCCCGCAGCCCAGGCGCTACGTGCTCACCTGCGGATCGAGCCTGCTGGCGCGCTTTGCCGCTGCCGACCTGCGGCGCCTGACCCATGCGGAAGTGTTCGTGCTGGAAGGCGGCACCCAGGCATGGATTGCCGCGGGACTGCCGCTGGAAAGCGGGGAAATGCGCCTGGCCTCGGAACGCACCGACCGCTACCGCCGGCCGTATGAGGGCACCGACAACCCGCGCGAGGCGATGCAGGGCTACCTGGACTGGGAGTTCGGCCTGATCGCGCAACTGGAGCGCGATGGGACGCATGGGTTCAGGGTGGCGTAGGGCGCGGTGGCAGGTTATGTTTTGAGCATGCCCGGGTAGTGCTCTTGCAGCCAGTGGGATGTGTCATCGAGGATGCGCCTGGCGTGATCCAATGCCAGGCGCATGTCGGGTGCTCTGACGGTGACGAACCCGGTGTACTTCTCATTGCGGATCGACAGCAGGCCGTCGAGTTCATCCAGCAGGAGCTGGCTGCCACCCAGGGATCCCACCAGGCCTTCCAGCGCCACACGGTGGTGCCCGTGCGCCGCGGTAATGCGGTAGCCTTGCGCGGCAAAGACGGCCAGCGCCGCAAACAGGATCGCATCGTAAGCGGCTTCGAACTTCGTCGGGTCTGAAACGCCCTGGACCGTTGTGTCCTGGAACTTCTGCACGGCGGCGCGCAGCAGTTCCTGCACCATTACCTTGTTCTGCATCCGCTCCAGGCGGACGACCTGCGGCTCATCGAGTGCCAGTTGTACCGGCTTGCGCGCTGCCATAGGCAAAGTCTCCTTTCAAGCCAATGATCGGCTGGCGCACCACGCCGAGCGCGAAGCCGTTCCCGTCTGCCAGCATTTGCTCGAACTCGGACCTGGAAAACACTGACGCATGGATTTCCCGGCCGTGCTCGCGTCCCACCGACTTCAGTGCCGCATTGATGCGGATGGCACTGAGTTCCTCGCCCAGCACCAACACGTCCAGGTCTGAGGCCGCCTTTTCCTCGCCGCGGGCAACTGAGCCAAATACGACAGCGATCTCTACGGATTCGGGTAGCGCATTTTTCACATCCTCGAGCAATGCGTCGCTGCGCCGCACGATATCCGTCAGGCCTGCGAGCAAGGGCGAATCAGAGGCGCGATACAGGACGTTCCGGCCATCCTGCGTCCGGACAGCCAGCCCAACGTCAGTCCAGCGCTTGAGCCAGTGCGTCACATTGCCAGTGTTGGATCCGGCCATCCGGGCCAGTTCGCTTGGGGCGTATTGCTTCCCGGGGGTGAGGTAAAGCGCGCGAAGCAGCGCGAGGCGCTTTTCGCCCCCGAACAGCTCGCCCAAAAGTACGTTGTGCATGGCTGCCTCCCATCCATCGCTGCATGATGTGCAGTGTCGCTGCATATTATGCAGTAACGCTGCGTATCATGCACTGTCACTGCATGATATGCAGTGATACATGGAGGCAGATGGATGCTCAGACCGGCTTACAGGGTTTGGAAGCAGTGACCAGAGCGTAGCTGGGAAGCGAACTGGGCAGAAATTGGAGGAGTCTGAAAGCCCTTGCAGGCGCTCGATCTCTCTGCAGCAAGGGAACGAACGTAACGATTCCCTGTCAATCGTAATCGTTCAGTTACAATGCTGTCCTGCAGCATCCCACCGGTCAGCCCCGGCGATGATGCCGTCAATGCCCCCGATCCAATGCGACTGTTGTTCCTCCTGCTGACTGCCATGTGCTTGTCGCTGCTCTCCTTCGGAGCAGTGGCGGACGCGCGCGCGGCGTTGCAGGCGCAGACCAGCGTTGACCTGGCGGACCTGGCGGCGGTGCAGCCTGTCGACGATATGGGCCGGATCATCGTGCCCGGCGACGACGGCTTGCATGACGACGATATCTGCGACGACCCGCCCCCCGGGTATTGCAATATCTGGTCGGCGGATCTGCTCGATCCCCTCGACCTGCTCGACGAGATCGAGGAATCCAGCGCCCTGATTGCCTTGCCGCCAGTGAAGCTGCTGCTGCCCTCCGGCGACGTCGCCCAGCATCCGCCTGGCCGCGCCGAGCCGCCGCCTTCGGCCTTCTTCCGGCCACCCATTTCCCGCGCCTGAGCGTTTCCTGCGCCCGCACCGCACGCGCTGCAGCATGCCGCCGCCGTGCCGTGGGCCGCGCCCCCTTGTCTGATATCGCCAGCCTGCCTGCTGCCTGACCGCGCGGGCAAGCCGCTGCCGTTGTGCGTCCTGCCGTGATCGCGTCCGAGTGACCGCTCGCCTCGGGGCGGGCGGCAGCATGGCGACAGGCAGCCGTATTGCTTGCTTTCCCGACTCATGACAACAACCAAGCTGACCCTGATCGCGTCGCTTTCGCTGATCGCGCTCGCCACCGCCCCGGCCCATGCCGGCGCAAATGGCGGGGTGTCCCCGAAGGCAACGGACGCGGCCGGTGCCGCGCCGGCCGCCCCCGCCCCCCTGACCAAACCTGCTGCCGCACCCATGCCGGGCTCCGCCATCCTGGCGGCCGCGGCGGTGCCCAAGCCCGTATCCGCCGCATCGGCCGGCACCCAGGCGGGACCCGCCTACTCGCTGCCCCAACTGCTCGACCTGGCCCAATCCACCAACAAGGGCGTGGCCGCCGCCGAGGCCGGTGTCGATGCCGCCAGCGCCGCCATCAGCAGCGCACGTGCCTATCCCAACCCGCAGGTGGAAGTGATGTACGGCCGCTTGTCCGGCAAGCAGCCGGGCGTAACCAGCGGCAATGCGCCCAGCTACGCCGTGGTGCAGAAGCTGGACTACCCGCACCAGCGCAGCCTGCGCGAGGCCATGGCCACCCGCGGGCTGGAGTCGTCGCAGGCCATGCGGCAAGGCTTCCGGGCCGACCTGGCCGCGCGCGTGAAGACCGCCTACTACGACGTGCTGCGCCGCGAGAGCGAGCTGCATGCCGCCGAGGAAGACCTGGCGATGATGCGCCAGATCCATTCGCGGGCGCGCCTGCGCGTGGAGGTGGGCGAGGCGCCGCGCTATGAACTGATCAAGGCCGAGACCGAACTGCTGGCCTCGCAGAAGAGCCAGCAGACCGCCGGGCTGCGCGTCAACCAGGCCAAGGCCGCGCTGCGCCAGCAGGTGGGCGGTGCCATGCCGGGCCAGTATGCGCTGGCCGGCACCCTGGGCCAATCGCCCGACGTGCCGCCGCTGCCGGTGCTGCGCGACACCATGACCGCCAGCAATGCCGAACTGGTCCAGCGCCGCATGGAGCTGGAGCGCGCACAGCTGGGCGTGAACTATCAGAAGTCGCTGCGCTGGCCCGAGGTGGCGGTGCGCGCCAGCACCGACCGCCAGCCTGACAACAACGTCTCGCAGATCGGCCTGGTCCTGACCATCCCGCTGTGGGACCGCCGCAGCGGCCCGGTGGGCGAGGCCACGGCGCAGGCCACGCAGGCGCGCAGTGCCCTGGAAGCGCGCGAGTTCGAGCTGACGCAGGAGCTGGAGGCCGCCTACCGCCAGTACGAGATCAACCAGGCCCAGGTGACGGCGCTTGAGTCCGGCATCGTGCGCGAGGCCGAGTCGGCGCTGGGCGTGGCCGAGTCCGCCTACCGCTTCGGCGAGCGCGGCATCCTGGACTACCTCGATGCCCAGCGCGTGCTGCGCGGCGCGCGCAATGAACTGATTGCCGCCCAGTACGACGTGCAGGTGGCCGCCATCCAGATCGAAAAGCTTATGTCGACCGCCCCGGGCGCTACCGCAGCGCCGGGCCTGCAGCCGACCTCCACCATCGAACAGAAATAACCATGCGTCCCAATTTCCTGCTTTCGCTGACGGCCGCTGCCGTCCTGACGTTCAGCCTGGCGGCCTGCTCCGACAAACCTGAACCCGTCGCCGAAGCGCCCAAGCTGCCGCCGGGCGTGATCCAGCCCGAGGGCAACCTGCAGAAGGGGCTGAAGGTGGCGCCGGTGGCCACCTCCCCGTTCAGCGAGATGCTGCGCGTGGCCGGCCGTGTCGACTTCGACGAGCAACGCGTGGCGCGCATCGGCGCCAGCGTGACCGGCCGCGTGACCGACCTCTACGCCACCCTGGGCCAGGAAGTGAAGGCCGGCCAGGTGCTGGCGCGCCTGCACAGCAGCGAGCTGGGCACGGCGCAGATGGCGTTCCTGAAGAGCGAGGCCCAGACCGAGCTGCAGGGCCGCAACGCCGAGCGCGCGCGCCAGCTGTTTGCCGCCGACGTGATCGGCCGCGGCGAGCTGCAGCGCCGCGAGAGCGAACTGGCGATCGCCTCGGCCGAGATGCGCGCCTATCGCGACCAGCTGCGCGTGCTGGGCATGTCGCAGGCATCGATCGCCGATCTGGCCAGGAGCGGCAGCATCAATTCGCATTCGCCGGTGTTTTCCAGCATCAGCGGCACCGTGGTCGAGCGCAACGTGGCGCAAGGACAGGTGGTGCAGCCGGCCGATGCGCTCTATACCGTGGCCGACCTGTCGCGCGTATGGGTGGTGGCCGAAGTGCCCGAACAACAGGCCGCCCAGGTAGCCGAAGGGCAGAGCGTTGACATCGAGGTGCCTTCGCTTGGCAACGGTGCGGGCAGCAAGAGCATCACCGGCAAGCTGATCTACGTCGGCCGCACGGTCAACCCGCAGTCGCGCACGGTGCTGGTCCGTACCGAGCTGGAGAACCGCGAAGGCCGCCTCAAGCCGGCCATGCTGGCCAGCATGCTGATCGCCGGCAAGCCGGTCGACCAGCTGGTGATCCCGGCCGCCTCGGTGGTGCGCGACGGCAATGACGAGCTGGTCTATGTCGAGATGCCGGGCAACAAGTACCGCCTCACCAAGGTCAAGCTGGGCGCCGAAAGCGACGGCATGCGCGTGGTGCAGAACGGTGTGAAGGCCGGCGACCGCATCGTGGTCGATGGCGCCTTCCATCTCGACAACGAGCGCAAGCGCCTCGAGCAAGGGTAATCGGCCATGATGAAATCCCTAGTCGAAGCCGCCATCAAGCAGCGGCTGGTGGTGTGCGTGATTGCCGTAGTGCTGTTCTTCTTCGGCCTGCGCGCTGCCACCAAGCTGTCGGTGGATGCTTTCCCCGATGTGACGAACGTGCAGGTGCAGATCGCCACCGAAGCCGCGGGCCGCTCGCCCGAGGAGGTCGAGCGTTTTGTCACCGTGCCGGTGGAAATGGCCATGACCGGCCTGCCCGGCCTGGAAGAGATGCGCTCGCTGAACAAGGCGGGCCTGTCGCTGATCACGCTGGTGTTTACCGACGCCACTGACGTGTACTTTGCCCGCCAGCTGGTGATGGAGCGCCTGATCGAAGTGGGCGGGCGCATGCCGGAAGGCGTGTCGCCGGTGCTGGGCCCGGTTTCCACCGGCCTGGGCGAGGTATACCAGTACACGCTGGACCGTGCCGACGACGGCAACCGCGAACTGACGCAGGAAGAGCTGGCCGAGCGCCGCATCGCCCAGGACTGGGTGGTGCGCCCGCTGCTGCGCTCGATTCCGGGCGTGGCCGAGATCAACTCGCAGGGCGGCTACGTGCGCCAATACCAGGCGCTGGTCAACCCGGAACGCATGCGCCACTACCAGATCTCGACCCAGCAGGTCTATGAGGCGCTGGCGCGCAACAACGCCAATTCCGGCGGCGGCGTGCTGCCGCACTATGCCGAGCAGTACCTGATCCGCGGCGTGGGCCTGGCCCGCGGCGTGGATGACCTGGGCAGCATCGTGCTCAAGGAGATCAACGGCACGCCGGTGTACCTGCGCGACGTGGCCAGCGTCACCATCGGGCATGAGGTGCGCCAGGGCGCGCTGGTCAAGAACGGCCAGACCGAGGCGGTCGGCGGCATCGTCATGATGATGCGCGGCGGAAATGCCAAGGAGGTGGTCAGCCGCGTGAAGGCACGCGTGGCCGAGATCAACGAGCGCGGCATGCTGCCGGGCAAGCTGCAGATCGTGCCGTACTACGATCGCAGCGAACTGGTCGACTCCGCACTGTGGACCGTGACCAAGGTGCTGCTGGAAGGCGTGGTGCTGGTGGTGATCGTGCTGTTCCTGTTCCTGGGCGACGTGCGTTCGTCGGTGATCGTGCTGGCCACGCTGGTATTGACGCCCTTGCTGACCTTCATGGTGATGAACGAGGTGGGCCTGTCGGCCAACCTGATGTCGCTGGGGGGGCTGGCCATTGCCATCGGCCTGATGGTCGACGGCTCGGTGGTGGTGGTCGAGAACGCGTTCGAGCGGCTCGGCCACAAGGAGCCTGGCCTCACCAAGACCGAGATCCTGGTCAAGGCCGTGCAGGAAGTGGCCACGCCGGTGATCGTGGGCGTGGGCATCATCATCCTGGTGTTCCTGCCGCTGATGACGCTGTCGGGCATGGAAGGCAAGATGTTCGCGCCGCTGGCGTTCACCATCTCGATCGCGCTGGCGATCTCGCTGTTCCTGTCGCTGACGCTGTCGCCGGTGCTGTCGTCGTACCTGCTCAAGGGCGGCGCCGAGCATGACACGCATGTGATCGCCTTCATGAAGCGCCACTACCTGCGCCTGCTGCACTGGGCGCTGGGCAACAGCCGCAAGACGGTGATCTGCGCGGTGGCGGCCTTCGTCGCCACGCTGGCGATCGTGCCGCTGCTGGGCACCTCGTTCATTCCGGAGATGAAGGAGGGCTCGATCGTGCCCGCGATCGACCGCGTGCCCAATATCTCGCTGGAAGAGTCGATCAAGCTGGAGAAGGAAGCCAACAAGCTGGTGCTGAGCGTGCCGGGCGTGAAGTCGGTGGTGTCCGGCGTGGGCCGCGGCGAAAGCCCGGCCGACCCGCAGGGCCAGAACGAGTCGACCCCGATCGCCAGCCTGAAGGACCGCGGCGAGTGGCCCGACGGCTGGACCCAGGACGATATCGCCAACGCCATCCGCGACAAGCTCAAGGCCATTCCCGGCGTGCAGATCGTGATGGCGCAGCCGATCTCGGACCGCGTCGACGAAATGGTCAGCGGCGTGCGTTCGGACGTGGCGGTGAAGGTGTTCGGCGACGACCTGGACAAGCTGCGCGAGCTGGCGGGCGAGATCGCCCGCGTGGCCGGCGGCATCCAGGGCTCGCAGGACATCCGCATCGAGCGCGTGTCGGGGCAGCAGTACCTGTCGATCGAGATCGACCGCCAGGCGATTGCGCGCTACGGGCTGAACGTGTCCGACATCCATGACGTGATCGAGATCGCCATCGGCGGCAAGCGCGCCACGGACATCTTCGAAGGCGAGCGCCGCTTTGCCGCGGCGGTGCGCCTGCCGGAGGAGTTCCGCAACAACGAGCAGGCCATCCGCCAACTGCTGGTGTCCACGCCCAACGGCACCCAGGTGCCGCTGCAGAGCGTGGCCAGGATCGAGGTCAACGACGGCCCGGCCCAGATCAGCCGCGAAATGGCCAAGCGCCGCGTGGTGGTAATGATCAACGTGAAGGACCGCGACCTCGGCGGCTTCGTGGCCGAGCTGCAGCAGGCAACCGGCGCCAAGGTGAAGCTGCCCGAAGGCTACTACCTGGAGTGGGGCGGCCAGTTCCAGAACATGGAACGCGCCATGGGCCACCTGAAGATCATCGTGCCGGTGACCATTGCCGCGATCTTCTTCCTGCTGTTCCTGCTGTTCAACTCGCTGCGCTTTGCCACGCTGATCATCACGGTGCTGCCGTTTGCCTCCATCGGCGGCATCATCGGGCTGTTCGTCACTGGCGAATACCTGTCGGTGCCGGCCTCGGTGGGCTTTATCGCGCTGTGGGGCATGGCGGTGCTGAACGGGGTGGTGCTGGTGTCGTATATCCGCACGCTGCGCGATTCGGGCTTGTCGGTCGATGAGGCGGTGGTGCAGGGCGCGACCCAGCGTTTCCGCCCGGTGATGATGACCGCGACCATTGCGATGCTGGGCCTGGTGCCGTTCCTGTTCTCGACGGGGCCGGGCTCGGAGGTGCAGCGCCCGCTGGCGGTGGTGGTGATCGGCGGGCTGATTACGTCGACGCTGCTGACGCTGGTGATGGTGCCTACGCTGTATCGCTGGTTTGATGATCGCAGGCCGGATCCGACCAGGGATGTGCCGGTGTAAGGCGACATCGTCTCGCGTCCCGCTGGTCTCGCGTCCCGCTGGTTTGCTACCCTCTCCCGCAAGCGGGAGAGGGAGCACCCAATCGGTAGTCTGTGCGGCGCATGCTTGCCGGTATCTTCAAGACAAACGCCCCATGCTTGGCATGGGGCGTTTCTTTTTTGCACAGCCGCCTTGTTCAATAACCGTAATACGGCTGCTGCTGTTCGTAATACCCCGACGGCTGCGGACCGCAAGGCACGTAGGCACGGTCGTAGTCGCGGTAGCAATAGCCTGGCGGCGCTGCCGGCGGTGCGTATGAGACGGGAGCCGGCGCGTATGCCACCGGAGCCGGAGCGTAGGTGACAGGGGGCGGCGCCGCCATGACCGGCGCCGAGGCCAGGGCCGCGCCAAAGGCCAGGCCGACCAGGGCGCCGACAGCCAGCACTGCTCCGGCATTCGAGCCGCCGCCGTGGTGGTGGCGGTCGCGCGCCGTCGCCGGGCCGGCTGCCACCAGCGCCACGCTCAGGGCAACCGCTGAAACGATTCGGGTGGAGGGGCGCATATCGGACTCCTTCTGATGCAGCTTGTGTGCATTCATGATGCACGCAAAGTGCCCCTCAAGGTGTTTCGGCGCGGCCGGCGACTTGTTAGGGTTGTAACGGCTGCTTTAATGCCGGTGCCGGTCAGCCGGCGGCCAGCGTGCGCTCTGGCTCCTGCCCGAATGGCGGCATGTTTTCCAGCCGCAGCGATTGCGGCACCGACAGCGAGATGTCCGCGGCGCGCAGGCGCTTCAGGATCTCGAACAACAGGTCGCTGCGCGTGTTCGCGGCGATGCGCGGGCTGCCGACATAGCCCGTCACCGACAGCGTGATGCCGTTGGGCGCCAGCTGGCTGAACATGACTGAGGGTGCCGGCACGTCGAGGATGGTCTCGTTCTCGCGGTAGACATCCAGCAGCAGGTCGCGCAGCTGTTCGGGGTCGGTATTCAGGGGGAAGGTGAGTTGCAGCGACGCCACCCCCTGGGTGCTGTTGCTCATGGTCACGTTGCGCAGGTTCTGCGAAATGAGCTGCGAGTTGGGCACGATCACGGTGGAGCGGTCGCCCAGCTGGATCTCGGTGGCGCGCACGTTGATGCGGCGGATATCGCCCTCTACACCGGCAATGCTGACCATGTCGCCCACCTTGACCGGCCGCTCGGTCAGCAGGATCAGGCCGGAGACGAAGTTCTTCACGATCTCCTGCAGGCCGAAGCCGATGCCCACCGACAGCGCGCTGACGATCCACGCCAGGTTGTCCCAGCGCACGCCCAGCAGCGACAGCACCAGCAGCACCAGCAACACATAGCCGACATTGCTGTACAGCGTGATCAGCGAGGCGCGCAGGCCCGGCTCCTTGCAGACCTTGGGCAGCAGTTCCCCATCGAGCCAGCGCCGCACCGAGCGCAGCAGCCAGATGCCGACTCCGAGCGCGATCAGCGCATTCAGGATGCGGTCTGGCATGATGTTGAGGCTGTGCAGCTTCTCGCCGCCCAGCACCATTACCAGGCTGTTGAGCAGGTCCGCGGGTGTGGTGCCGAAGCCGCCTGTCAGCAGCGCCAGCACCGCCACCAGCAGCAGCACGCTGGCGCCGATGCCTGACAGGATGGTGGACGCCTGCTCCAGGTGCGAATCGTCCACGCCGAACAGCTGCTTGATGACGCGGCCGCTGGCGTAGTTGGTCGAGAGCAGGCTTTCGCAGACGTCGCGCGTGACCTGGGTCAGCAGGTACAGGCTGCACAGCACGATGTCGAACCAGACCAGCTCATAGGTCAGGAAGCGCGCAAAGCTGATATAGCCGGCCAGCAGCGCCACCACCGACACCAGCACGATGACCGACACGCCGGCGTGGATCATGCCCGCCAGGGTGGCGCGCGCCTCGGGCCGCTCGCCCGCGGCGGCCAGCACGTTGCGCACGCGGTTGGCGCGCAGCAGCGCAGCGCCGATGGTCAGCACCACCACCAGCGAGACCAGCCCGCGCCACAGCAGCGTGACCTGCACGCTGGTATCGGCAATGCGGTTCAGTTGCTCGAGCGTGCCGGCCAGCAGCAACAGGCCGGCCAGCACGGCGGGGAAGGGCTTCATCGCCAGCGCGACCGGATCGGCCAGCGCCGGCAGGCGCCAGGAGGGATGACGCGTGCACAGCAGCGCGCGCCCCAGGCCCGCGATCAGCGCGCTGGTCAGCGTCAGCTTGAGCAGCTGGCCGTACAGCTCCGTCAGGTCCGGCGGCAGTTCATAGTTGCGCGTAAAAGCGTTGTAGACCAGCTGTACCGCCAGCCCGGTGGTGCACACGGTGGCCATCGTGGTGGCCAGCGCCAGGGCGCTGCGGCGCAAACGCGTCGCCGGCAGCTTGTTCAGGCAGAACCACGCCAGTGCCCGTTCGGCCAGGCGCCGGCCCAGGGTCCATACGGCCAGGGCCAGCAGCAGCAAGGCGATGGTGGCGGCGCGCTGCGACGGCTGCCAGGCCAGTTGCGCCATCGGCACCACCTGGTCGGTAAAGGTGGCCAGGCGCGCCTGGTCTTCCTGCGTCGGGCTGGCCAGCGGCTTCCAGAACTGCGGATTCAGGATGCTCTCGGAGCGCAGCGCGAGCTGGTCCTTGATCTGGCTGCGCTGCAGCCGCGCCAGCTGGTCGCTCAGGTTGGCGATGTTCGCCTTGCTCTCGCCCGCCTGCTTGAGTTGCGCGTCAAGCTGGGCACGGCGCGCATTCAGTTCGGCGCGCTGCTTGACCACGGCCGGCGCTTCCTTGGTCGTGCCGGCCGCCGGTGGCGGACCCAGCACGTCCAGCTGCGCCTGCAGCTGCGCACGCTGCGGTGTCAGCGCCGAAGACAGCTTGTCGACGTCGGCACCGAGCTTCTGCAGCGTTTCTTCGAGTTCATGCAGCCTGGTGTTGCCGTCCGGGTCCGAGGCCTGCTGCTTGACGCGGTCCTGCTCGGTCTGCAGGCGCTTGAGTTCGGCGGTGGCTTCGCCGTGGGTGATGGCGGGCGCCTGCTGGGCGCCGGCCTCGGAAGCCGCTTCGGATGCCGGGGCGGCCAGCGCGGCGGGCAGCGTGGCCGGCATCAGGTGGCATAGCGCAGCGAACGCAAGGCCCAGTGCGAGCCGTGAAACTTTGCTCATGGCGGAATCTCGTCGGATGGTGACGGCTTGCGGCGGCTCCGGCATCGGCAAGGCATCGCGCTGGCACGCGTCGGATGCGGCGGCGATGGGATGCGGGAACGGCCGGAACACCGGCAATGAACACGGGAAGGGATGACCGCTCGCTGGCGCTCCCTTCGGCGAAGTCTGGTCAGGGCACGAAGCGCGGCGGGCTGCCTGGCAGGCCGGTGTGCGTGACACGGGACGTGCTGACCGATGGCGGCGGGGCCCAGGGGAAAACGGAAAACGGCCTTGCCGCGGTTCGCAGAATTATACGAAAGCGAATGCGCCACCCAGCCCCGCGGGGTGTCGGATGGTGCACTGGCTGACATTTTGATACGGATACGCGCGTGCGGCGCGCGGCGCAGGGCCGGATGCCAGCCGGCGCGGCCCGCGGGAATGGCATTACCATCACGGTTTTCGGGCCGCAGGCGGCCCATCGTCATCACCAGGAGAAGGCATGGCTGTTCCGTCAGGCACGGAAAAGGCGCAGCTCGGCGGCGAGGCCGGGCAGATTGAAATGTTGGTCGACCGTCCCGCCGGCGCGCCGCGAGGCATCGCCGTGGTGGCGCATCCGCATCCGCTGCTGGGCGGCTCGGCCACGCACAAGGTGCCGCACCAGCTGGCCAAGGCGCTGGTGGCACGCGACTTCCTGACCGTGCGGCCGAATTTCCGCGGGGTCGAGGGGTCCGCGGGCGAGCATGACCAGGGCAGCGGCGAGGCGCAGGACATGCTCGCCGTCGTCGCCCATCTGCGCGAGGCCCATCCCGGCCTGCCGCTGGCACTGGCCGGCTTTTCCTTTGGTGCGTTCGTCATGGCCCATGTCGCTGCCACGCTGGCGGCGCAGTCCGTGCCGATCCGCCACCTGGTGCTTGCCGGCACGCCTTACGGCACCGTCAAGGCGCATCGCAGCTATGACACGCCGGCCGTGCCCGCCGATTGCCTGGTGGTCCATGGCGAGCGTGACGAGCGCGCGGAACTCGGCGCGCTGTTCGACTGGGCGCGCCCGCAGGGGCTGCCCGTGGTGGTGGTGCCGGGTGCGGACCACTTCTTTACCGGCAAGCTGCCGCTGCTGGTCCGTATCGTTGGAGGGTACCTGGATCGCCCCGATGCCGGGGCGGCCGCCTGACGGCCTTGGGCCCTGGCCTCAGGCGTTCGGCACCGCCGGCGCGCCGGCGATCGGGTCGGGATGGATCTGCATCAGCGCGGCGCGCTTCTCCAGCAAGTGCTGGCGCAGGATGGCCGACAGCCGCTTGCCGTCGCGGGCTTCCAGCGCGCGGATCATCTCCTCGTGATCGTGCACGGCGCGGTCCCATTTGCCGGTATGGTGGTTGGAGCGGAAACGCATCGCCTTGAGCCGCCGGTTGAGCGACAGGTAGGTCTGCTGCAATGTCTGGTTGCGCGCGGCCTCGGCAATGCGGTCGTGGATCTCCTGGTTGCGCGCGTAATAGCCGGGCAGGTCGTTCTGCGCGCGGCAGGCCAGCATGGCGTAGTGCAGCGCCTTGATCTCGGCCAGCTCCGGAGGCGTGATGCGCTCGCACGCCAGCTCCCCGGCAAAGGCCTCCAGGCCGCTCATCAGCTCGAAGGCTTCCCAGGCCTCGGCCTCGCTCATCCGTGACACGCTCGCGCCGCGGTTCGGCGAGATCTCGATCAGCCCCTCGGCGGCCAGCACCTTCAGCGCCTCGCGCAGCGGCGTGCGCGAGATGCCCAGCGTTTCACACAGCTCGCGCTCATTGAGCTTCATGCCCGGCGGCAGCACCCCCTCGACGATAAAGTTGCGCAGGTGGTCGACCACGGTGTCGTGCAGCCGCTGGCGCACGACCCTGGGCAGGAGCGGGGCGGCGGCCGCACCGGTGCCGTCCGGAGTTTGCATGCAATGTCCCTGTCATTGGCGTTGCGCCATTCTAAGACATTGCCGGCGGGCGGCGGCCTAGCGTGCCGGACCGCGCAGCGGCATGCCGTTTTCGCGCGGCGCCTGGGAACCTTCGCCCCGCCCGATCAGCGCCACCGACAACGCCGACACCACCCCCGCAAAGGCCACGTAGGCGCAGATCTGCCAGGGCTTGCCGCCGCCCGACCTGAGCAGTGCCGTGGCGATGATGGGCGTGATGCCGGACGCGAAGATCCCCGAGAACTGGTAGACGAACGAAATGCCGGTGTATCGCACCCTGGCATCGAACAGCTCGCAGAAGAGCGCCGCTTCCGGGCCATAGACCGCGGCGTAGAGGATGCCGAACGGCACCACGATGGACAGCCACAGCAGCATGGTGTTGCCGCCGCTGTTCAGCATCAGCCAGAACGCCGGGAAGGCCGAAAGGGCCGTGATCAGCGATCCCCAGAAATACACGCGGGTGCGGCCGATGCGGTCGGACAGGTGGCCGAAGAACGGAATGAAGAAGCACATCGCAATGGCCGCCGCCATCACGCCGACCAGCGCTTCAGTCCGGCTGATATGGATGGTCTGGGTCAGGTAGGTGATCGAGAACACGCCGAAGATGTTGAAGAAGACCCCGTCGATATAGCGCGCGCCCATGCCCTTGAGGATATTGCCCGGGTAGCGCCGCATCATGTCGACAAAGGGGATCTGGGTCTCGGCATTGCGCTGCTTGATCACGGCGAATTCAGGCGTCTCCTTGACGTTGAGGCGGATATACATGCCCACGAACACCATCCCCGCCGAGATCAGGAAGGCGACGCGCCAGCCCCAGGCCAGGAACTGCGCATCGGTCAGGGTCAGCGACAGCAGCGCCACCACGCCGGATGCCAGGCACAGTCCGATCGCCAGCCCGATCTGCGGCAGCGACGCATAGAAGCCCCGTTTGCCCGGCGGCGCGTACTCATAGGCCATCAGCACCGCGCCGCCCCATTCGCCGCCCAGGCCGATGCCCTGCAGCACGCGCAGCAGCAGCAACAGGATCGGCGCCAGGATGCCGATGCTGTCGTAGGTCGGCACCAGTCCGATCAGGAAGGTGGACACGCCCATGATCATCAGCGTGATCACCAGCATGCTCTTGCGGCCGACCTTGTCGCCGAAGTGCCCGAAGATCACGCCGCCCAGCGGCCGCGTGACAAAGCCCACCGCAAAGGTGGTGTAGGCCAGCATGGTGGCCACCAGCGGGTCATTGCCGGGGAAGTACAGCTTGTTGAAGACCAGGCCGGCGACCACGCCGTACAGGAAGAAGTCATACCACTCGATGGTGGCGCCGATCACGGACGCCAGCGCGACCTTGCGGATCGCCTGTTCGTTGGGGCTTGTCATGCTTGTCTCCTCTGGTGATGGGCGGCGTCCTCTGGAAGGATGGTTATGGACGCCGGATGCACTGCGGGGTTTTGCCTTGTTATGGATGCCTGGCCTTGGTTGTTCGCAATCAGGACTGGCGCAAGCCGCTCAGGCGGCCGCTTCCATCGGGGTCGCTGCATCGACGGGGTGCATTTCCCGCCGTGCGTCTTCGCGGATGAAGTCGGCCGCGCGCTCGGCCATCATCACCACCGGCACGTTGGTGTTGCCCGAGACCAGCGTCGGCATCACCGAGCAGTCCACCACGCGCAGCCCGCCCACGCCATGCACGCGCAGGCGCGCATCGACCACTGCCAGCGGATCGGCGGCGGGACCCATTTTCGCGGTGCCGGACGGATGGAAGATGGTGGCGCCGTACTCGCGGCAGAAGTGCAGGATCTCGTCGTCGCTGCGCACCTCGTCGCCCGGCCGGAACTCGCGTTTCATCAGGCCGCGCATCGGTTCGGTCTGCGCCACGCGCCGGGCGTAGCGCACCGCTGCCACGGTGCAGCGCCGGTCCAGCTCGGCCGACAGGTAGTTGGGCTGCATCGACGGCGGCTCATACGGATCGGTCGAGCGGATCCGCACCGTGCCGCGCGACTCGGGCCGCAACTGGCATACCGAATAGGTGCAGCCGGAGAAGGGATGCACCATGCCGCCCGCCATGTCGGCGGACAGGGTCGAGAAATGAAACTGCGTGTCCGGCGTGGCGCTTTCCTGCGGCAATGCGCGGCAGAACATCGCGCCCTGGTTGATGCCGATCGCCAGCGGTCCCTTGCGCATCAGCAGCCATTCCAGGCCCATGCGCGCCTTGCCCGTCAGCGAGCGCAGCTGGTCGTTGGTGGTGATCGGCTTTGCCACCTCGTAGATCAGCCGCACCTGCAGATGGTCCTGCAGGTTCTCGCCCACACCCGGCAGGGCATGCACCACCGGTACGCCCAGGTCCTGCAGCAACGGCGCCGGGCCGATGCCCGACAGCTGCAGCAACTGCGGCGACTGCAGCGCGCCGGCGCACAGGATCACCTCGCGCCGCGCCCGCAGGATATAGGGCTGGCCATGCTGGGTGTAGCGCACGCCCACGGCACGCTTGCCTTCGAACAGGATCCCGGTGGTGTGGGCATCGGTCTCGACGCGCAGGTTCGAGCGCCCGCGCGCCGGACGCAGGTAGGCCACCGCGGTGGAGCAGCGCCAGCCGTTGCGGGTGGTGAGCTGGTAATAGCCCACGCCCTCCTGGTCGCCACCGTTGAAGTCGGTCTGGCGCGGCAGGCCCAGGGCCTGGCCGGCGCCGATGAAGGCATCGACCAGCGGATGCTGCCGGTCGATCGAGGTCGCGTTCAGCGGGCCGTCGGTGCCGCGCGTGGGGCCGGCGCCAAGGTCGTTGTTCTCGAGCTTGCGGAAGTAGGGCAGGCAGTTGTCCCAGCTCCAGCCCGGATTGCCCAGCGTCTCCCAGTGGTCATAGTCCTCGCGCTGGCCGCGTACGTAGATCAGGCCGTTGATGGCGCTGCTGCCGCCCAGCGTGCGGCCGCGCGGCCAGTAGATGCGGCGATTGAGCATGTTGGGATCGGGATCCGTATAGAAGCCCCAGTTCACTTCCTTGTGGAACATGGTCTTGCCATAGCCGATCGGGATATGGATCCACGGGTAGCGGTCGGGCGGGCCGGCCTCCAGCAGGCAGACCGAATAGCGGCCGTCTTCGCTGAGCCGGTTGGCCAGCACGCACCCGGCCGAGCCGGCGCCTACCACGATATAGTCAACGGTTTGCGACATCGTCGCTGTCTCCTTTTGTGGCCGGCAGGCGCGTAGCCACCCGGCTTCGATCTATAATCTGAAACGTTCTGTTCCGGATTTTATTTTTCAAAGCCGGAATGGAAAGCTCAATCGCGAGGAGACGCCGGTTGTGAAACAGAACGTGCAATTCCCGTTTCAGAATCGCACTGCAGCAGAAGACGGGGCGGTGGAGGACGATGCACGCAGCCTGCGCGTGCTGATGGTGCTATCCAGCCTGGCCAGGGCGCAGCACCCGCAGACGCTTTCCCAGCTTTCGCAGCGGCTGCATGTGCCCAAGGCGACACTGATGCGCCTGCTGGCCGCCATGGAGCGCACCGGCTTCGTGGTCCGCATGCCCGCCGAGCGCGGCTACGTGCCCGGCCCGGGCGCCGCGGCCCTGTCATTGCAGACCCTCAGGAGCCCGCCGATGCTGCGCGAGTGCCGCGCCATCCTGGCCAGGCTGGTGGCGAGCCTGGGCGAGACCTGCAACCTCACCGCGCTCGACGGCGACCGGGTCCTCTATGTAGAGCGCGTCGAGACGCACGAGCCGCTGCGCCTGCAGCTGTCGCCCGGCATCCACGTGCCGCTGCACTGCACCGCCAGCGGCAAGCTGTTCCTATCGGCGATGAGCCGGCTGGAACGCCAGCAGATGCTCAGGCGCCTGGACCTGGCCCCGCACACGCCGCGCACGCTGTCCGATGTGCCGGTCCTGAATGCCGAACTGGACCGGCTGGGCGCGCGCGGCATCGGCGTGGACCATGAGGAATTCGTGCGCGGCATGTGCGCGGTGGCCGTGCCGGTGCGCGAGCCGGATGGGGAGGGTTCAGGCCGGGTGGTGGCTGCGATTGCCTGTCATGCGCCGACTGCGCGGGCCACGCTGGAGGCGCTGCTGCAGGCGGTGCCGACGCTGCAGGGGGCGGCCAGGGAGATGGCGGCGGTGCTGTGCACGCATTGAGGTTGGATGCGTGGCGTCCAGAATCGATTACTGGCCGTGCCGCAACAGCAGCCCAACCCGCTCGCGCAACATCGGCAGCACCTCGCCCTCAAACCAGGGATGCTGCTTGAACCACGGCTGGTTGCGCGGTGACGGATGCGGCAACGGCACGAAGTCGGGCGCGTAGTCCTTCCATGCCCTGACGGTCTCGGTCAGCGTCGGCTTGCGGCGCGCCCCGAGGAAATGGCGCTGCGCGTACTGGCCGACCAGCAAGGTCAGCTCGATCGACGGCAGTTCCGCCAGCAGCCGGTCGAGCCACAGTGGCGCGCATTCGCGGCGCGGCGGGTTGTCGCCGCTCTTGCCGCGTCCGGGATAGCAGAACCCCATCGGGATGATCGCGAATTGCGATTCGTCGAGGAAGGTGGCGGCATCGACCCCAAGCCATTGCCGCAGGCGGTCGCCGCTTGCATCGTTCCAGGGAATGCCGGTTTCGTGCACGCGTATCCCCGGCGCCTGGCCGACGATCAGGATGCGCGCGTCTGCCCCGACACGCACGATCGGGCGCGGGCCTAGCGGCAGGTGTGGCGCACAGGCGCGGCAAGCCCGTACTTCGGTCAGCAGGGCATCGAGCGAGGCGTAGCGGGGCCGGCTCATGGTCACTGCGCCATCACGCGTGGTTGCCTGCCACCTGCCGCGACAGGAAGCTGCAGGTGGCCACCAGCACTTTCGCGCACTCAGGGATGCACGTCTCCATCCGGTTCCGCGGTCCGGCCACGGCAATGGCCAGGGTCTCATTGTTCAACGTGAGAAAGGTCGCGACGGCCCAGACGTCGCTGACGTTCTCGCCGCGCGTGACGAAGTAGCCGGCGCGCCGGCTTTCCTGGATGTCGCGCACGAGGGCTTCCGGGTCGGTCTTGGTGGCCATGGTGATGGCCGGCAGTTCCCGGCCGGCCAGCCAGCCGCGCAATTCCTGCTCCTTCAGGCCGCCCAGGATGGCCTTGCCGATGGAGCTTGAGTGCAGCGGCTTGAATTCCCCCGGCTTGGCGGTGTAGCGGATCGCGTGCACGCCTTCGATGACCTGCAGGTAGATCACGGATTCACCCTGCCGCTTGCCGAGGATCACGGTTTCCCGCGTGGCGTCGCGCAGCCGCTCCAGCACCGGCGTGGCGCGTTCCACGAACGGGTCTTTGTCGGTGATGTCGCGCGCCACGTCATAGATGCGCCGGGTGGGATAGAGCGCGCGCGGACGGGTGAGGGAATAGAGGTAGCCGCGTGCCATCAGGGTCGAGACGATGGCGTGGCAGGTGCTCTTGGGAATGTCTATTGCCTCCGCCAGCTCCGTCAGCGACAGCGGCCGCTGGCTTGCCTGGAAGGCTTCAAGGATATCGATCACCCGCTCGATGGCGGTCACCGTGACGCCGGACATGGACCCCTCCTTTCGCTTGCACCTGGCTGGAAGAAATTCGGCCGGCTGAACAAACGCCGGCGGCGTGGCCGCATTCCGCTGCATTGTACTCATTTGTTCGAGATACGGAACTAGCGTTCTTGTCTCGGAATAAACCCCCGCCTAGCATCCATTCAAACCAGTCGGGAGGCAGATCAGCGTGTACGCAACTAAGGACATCACCGTGGAGGAGCGCGCCGGCGGCGCGCTATGGATCACGATCGACCGGGCGCAGAAACACAATGCGCTGGCCCGCCACGTGCTGGCGGAGTTGGCGCAGGTGGTGAGCGCCGCGGCGTCGCAGCCCGGGGTGCGCTGCATCGTGCTGACCGGCGCCGGCGAGCGCTTCTTTGCGGCAGGCGGGGATCTGGTCGACCTGTCCGGCGTGCGCGACCGGGAGGCGACGCTGGCAATGAGCGAGCAGGCGCGCGGCGCCCTGGATGCGGTGCGCGACTGCCCGTTGCCGGTGCTGGCCTACCTGAACGGCGATGCCATCGGTGGCGGCGCCGAGCTGGCATTGGCCTGCGACATGCGGCTGCAGTCGGCGAGCGCGCGCATCGGCTTCATCCAGGCGCGGCTGGCCATCACCTCGGCCTGGGGCGGCGGCCCTGACCTGTGCCGGATCGTCGGCGCGGCGCGGGCCATGCGCATGATGAGCCGTTGCGAGCTTGTCGATGCGCAGCAGGCGCTGCAGTGGGGCCTGGCCGATGCGGTGGTCACGGACGGACCCGCCGGCAAGGACATCCACGCCTTCCTGCAACCGCTGCTGGGCTGCGCCCCGCAGGTGCTGCGCGGCATCAAGGCACAGACCGCGGCCAGCCGGCGCGGCGAGTCGCATGACGCTGCCCGCACCATCGAGCAACAGCAGCTGCTGCATACCTGGCTGCATGCGGATCACTGGCACGCTGCCGAGGGCATCCTCTCCAGGAGGGCCCAATGAGCAACGCTGAGCTTTCCATGACGGACGCGGGCGCCGAGCCGGCCTTGCGGCCGGTCAGCCAGAGCGGCATCGAGGTGCCGGCCAGCGTGGATGCGGCGGCGGTCCATCCGGACCGGATCGGGGAGCCCGGCAGCTACCCGTTCACGCGCGGGATATTTCCCGATGGCTACCGGGGCCGGTTGTGGACCATCCGCCAGTACTCGGGATTCGGCACCGCGGAGGAGTCCAATGAACGCTACAAGTTCCTGCTGGCGCAGGGCCAGACCGGCCTTTCGGTGGCGCTGGACCTGCCGACCCAATGCGGCTTCGATCCGATCCACCCGATGGCCCGGCCGGAAATCGGCAAGGTCGGCGTGTCGCTGTCGAACCTGAGCGAGGCCGAGATCCTGTTCGACGGCCTGGACCTGTCAAGGATCTCGACATCGTTCACCATCAACGGCACGGCCGCGATCATCTATGCGATGTACCTGGCCGTGGCAGACAAGCAGAACGTGCCGCGCAGCAAGCTGACCGGAACGATCCAGAACGACATCCTGAAGGAGTACGTCGCGCGCGGCACCTGGATCTTCCCGGTGCGGCCGTCGATGCGGCTGATCGCCGATTCGATCCTCTATTCGAACGAGGTCTCGCCACGCTTCAACCCCATCAGCATCGCCGGCGCCCATGTGCGCGACGCGGGGGCCACGGCGGCCGAGGAAATGGCGTACACCCTGGCCAACGGACTGGCCTATGTGGACGAGCTGCGTGCCCGGGGCGGCGACGTGGAGAAATTTGCCAAGCGCCTGTCCTTCTTCTTCTACGTGCACATGGACTTCTTCGACGAGATCGCCAAGTTCCGGGCGGGCCGCCGGCTCTGGGCGCGCCTGATGAAGGAGCGCTATGGCGCAAAGGACCCGAAAGCCCAGCACTTCCGCTTCGGGGTCGTCTGCGGGGGATCGTCGCTGGTGGCGCCCCAGCCCTACAACAACGTGGTGCGGGTGGCGGTGGAGACCATGGCCGCGGTGCTGGGCGGGGCGCAGTCGATCTTCACCTGCGCCTTCGACGAGGCCTTCCAGATCCCGACCGAGTTCTCCGCCGAGCTGGCCGTGCGCACGCAGCAGATCATCGCCTATGAAAGCGGCATCGGCCGGACCGTCGATCCCCTGGGCGGCAGCTACTTCCTGGAGCAGCACACCGACCGGATGGAGGCGCAGATCGTCCAGGTGATGAACGAGATCGAAGCGTACGGCGGCGTGATCCCCGCCATCGAGGATGGCTGGATCCAGATGCGGCTGGCCGAGCGGGGCCTGCAGCGCAAGCTGGATGCCGATTCCGGCCAGACCGTCGTCGTCGGCCAGAACCACTTCAGGAAGGAGGGGGAGGAGATCCGGGTCGGCGAGGTGTTCACGCTGGATCCGACCGTCGCGCAGCGGGCCCTGGAGAAGTTCCAGCGCATGCTGGACACGCGCCAGCAGTCAGCCGTGGACGCATCGCTGGCCCGGCTGACGGCCGCGGCCGCCAGGGACAGCGAGAACGTCATGCCCTATCTGGTGGATTGCTGCCATGCCTATGCCACGGTCGGGGAGATGGTGGCTTGCCTGAAGCAGCAATGGGGCGAATTCAAGGAACCGGTGAATCTATGAACACCCTGCAAGCCGCCGGCGCGTTGTCCGGCAAGCGGATACTGATCGGCAAGCCCGGCCTGGACGGCCACGACATCGGCGCGAAGATCATTGCGCTGACGTTGCGCAATGCCGGTGCCGAGGTCATCTACACCGGCCTGCGCCGCAGCCCGCTGCAGATCGCGCAGGTCGCTGTCGACGAGGGCGTGGACGCAGTGGGCCTGAGCATCCTTTCCGGCAGCCACAAGGAATTGGTGGGCGAGGTCATCGCCCAGTTGCGCGAACTCAATGCGCATGACATCAAGGTCTTTGTCGGCGGCACCATTCCCGCTGAGGACCAGCCCTTCCTGCGGACGCTGGGAGTCACCGCAGTGTTTACCGCCGACATGCCGCTGGAGACGGTGGTCGGCGATCTGGGCAGGAGCCTGGCGTGAGCGCGCCCCTTGCCGGCATCCGCATCATCGAGGTCGGCCACATGCTTGCCGGGCCCTACTGCGGGCTGATGATGGCCGACATGGGCGCCGAGGTGATCAAGATCGAGACCCCGGAAGGCGATATCGGACGCACCATCAGCCCTCATTTCATCGGCCCGCACAATGCCTACTTTGCCAGCCTGAACCGCAACAAGAAGAGCGTGGTGCTCGACCTCGCCAGCGAGGCAGGGACGTTGGCACTCGGGCGGCTGTTGCGGCAATCCCATGCGCTGGTGACCAACCTGCGTCCGGCGGCGGTGCGCAAGCTCGGGCTTACCTACGAGGTGCTGCGCCAGTGGAATGAGCAGCTGGTCTGCGTGGCCGTCACCGGCTACGGCCTCGACGGCCCCTATTCGGACATCCCGGCATACGACTATGTGATCCAGGCCATGACCGGGGTCATGGCCTTGACAGGAGATCCCGCGGCACCGCCCACCAAGGCCGGCTACTCGGCGGTGGACAACTCGGCTGGTCTGGTTGCCGCGGTGGGCTTGCTGGCGAAGATCGTGCAGGGGCGGGGTGGACAGGTGGACGTGGCCATGTACGACGTGATGCTGTCGCAGCTCAACTACCTCGCCGGGGCCGCCCTGAACGCGGGTGAGACCATTGAGCGGCTGGCCGACTCGTCGCATCCCTACCTGGTGCCCGCACAGATCTTCCCGACCGCGAAGGGCTGGCTGACGCTTTTCATCACCCATGACCGGTTCTGGAAGACCTTCTGCGAGGAGGTGGACCGGCCGGCGTGGACCACGGATCCGCGCTTTGCCACCATGGCGGGCCGCCGCGCGCATCGTGCCGAGGTGATACCCGAGATTGCCGAGGTGCTGCGCTCCGCCCCGGCGGCGCAATGGGTGCGGCGCCTGGGGCCACAGGGCGTGGTCGTGTCGGAGGTGGGCACATTGAATGAAGCGCTGGGCAGCGACATCACCGCTGCGCGCTCGCTGATCGTGGCGCTGGGGCAGGGCGAGCTGCCGCTGCGCGCGGTGGCAAGCCCGATCCGCTTCTCGGATTACGAGCCGAGCTATGGCCTGCCGCCGTTGCTTGACGAGCATCGCGATGAAGTCCTGGGCAAGGTGGCGCCATGAACCCGTCCTCGCTCGACCGGGGTGCGCTGGGCCGGACCCTGACCCGCATCGCCAACGCCATGCCCGCGGAGCTGGTGCAGCGAGCGCAGCGGGATACCCCGCTGCATCCGGCCAGGCGCATCGGCATGACCGGTGCGCCCGGCGCGGGCAAGAGCACCCTGTTGGGCCACCTCGCCATGGCGCGCGCGTCTAAGGGGCGCCTCGGCGTGCTCGCGGTGGATCCCAGCAGTCCCAGGAGCGGCGGCGCCATCCTCGGGGACCGGATCCGCATGGACGAGCTTGGCACCAGCCCGGAACTCTATATCCGCTCGCTGGGATCGCGCGGCACGTCGGATGGCCTGGCCGACAACCTCCCGGAGATGCTGGATGCGATGGATGACTTCGGCTTTACCGAGGTGCTGCTGGAAACGGTCGGTGTCGGCCAGACGGAGTACGCGGCGCGCGCGCAGGTCGATACGCTGGTGCTGCTGTTGTTGCCGGACAGTGGGGACATGGTGCAGGCGATGAAGGCGGGGATCATGGAAATGGCCGATATCTTCGTCGTCAACAAGGCAGACCTGCCGGGCGCCCAGCGCATGGCCACGGATATCCGGCGCATCGGCGCCATCACGCGGCATGCGCAAGGCGCATGGGTCCCGCCGGTGCTGCTGACCGCGGCATCGCGTCCCGCCTCGATCAGTGCCTTGTCCGATGCCATCGACCGGCACCAGGCGTGGCTGGCTGCCGCCGGGCGGCAGGCGGCGTTGCGCAGGCAGCGGGCCCGCTACCGGCTGAAGCGCCTGCTAGAGGTCCAGGTCGCCGAGGTGGTCGCCAATCAAACCGATGAATTCCTGGCCCTGCCACTGCGGCAACAGCTGTCCCAGGCCTGGACCCTGCTGGGCAAGACCATTGGCGCGTAGCGCTGCCAGCCGAACAACGCCGGAGCCGCAAGCACCATGTCGCGCGAAAGAATCAAGGCACTCAAGAAGACCATCCGCACCGCCGGCCGCGCCGAAGCCTCGGCGCACCAGGCACCCGATGCGCGGGCGGCGGCGCTGGCGCTGCTGCGGCACAGCGTCAGGATGCGGCACGAGCAGCTGGCGGTGATCCGCCTGCTGGACGCGATCAGGCTGCGTGCCGACATAGACAGGGAACTGTGGCGCTATTTCGAAACGGTGGAAAGCGTGCGGTCAAATCCGGGGCAGTTGCGCAGGCTCAGGAAAGCGCACCTGTCCGCATTGGCCAGTCCGGCCGGCGCAGAGGCGTCGTCAATCGGGATGCGAGCGTGAACGGATGCAGTGCAAACTGTCGACAGGAGGGGAGATGCGGACGTACAAGAAACGATTGCCCGAGAGCCGGGCAAGGCAGAGGAGGTGGCCGGCTGTATTGCTGGGCATGGCCGGCCTGGCCCTGGCCGGACCGGCAGCGGCACAGTTCAGCGACGAGTCGGTGAAGATCGGCGTGCTGGCGGACATGTCAGGGCTTTACTCCGACATGGGCGGCAACGGCCTGGTCGAGGCCGTGCGGATGGCGATTGCGGATGCCGGCGGCGAGATCAACGGCAAGCGCATCGAGCTGGTCCACGCCAACCATGCCGGCAAGCCCGATACGGCGGCCACGCAGGCCCGCGAGTGGTTCGACCGGCAAGGGGTGGACATGATCATCAGCGGGCCCAGTTCCGGCACCAGCCTGGCGGTGGCCAAGGTCGCGGCGGAAAAGCACCGTCCGGTCATGGTGACCGGCGGCGTGGCGGCGCAACTGACCAATGAGGAATGCTCGCCTTATACCATCCACTATCTCTATGACACCGTGGCCCTGGCCAGGGGCACCGGTGCCGCCATGACCAGGCAGGGCGGACGGTCGTGGTACTTCCTGACGGTGGACTATGCCTTTGGCGCGTCGCTGGAGAAGGAGACCGCGGCAGTAGTGACCGCCGGCGGCGGCAAGGTCCTGGGCAGCGTCCGGCATCCTTTGTCCGCCTCCGATTTTTCCTCCTTCCTGTTGCAGGCCAAGGCGTCCCGGGCACAGGTCCTGGGGCTGGCCAACGGCGGCGGCGACACCATCAATGCGATCAAGGCGGCCAACGAATTCGGCATCTCCAGGTCGATGAAGATCGCGGGGCTGATGCTGTTCATCACGGATGTGCACGCCCTTGGCCTGGGACTGACCCAGGGCATCACTCTGACCGAAGCCTGGTACTGGGACCAGAGCGATGAGTCAAGGAAGTGGGCAGGGCGGTTCCAGGACAAGATGAAGAAGAAGCCCACCAGCATGCAGGCGGCCAGCTACTCGGCGGCGCAGCACTATCTGCGCGCGGTGAAGGCTGCCGGCACGGACGACGCGGCGAAGGTGATCGCCGGCATGAAGGCCACCCGCATCAACGATATGTACGCCCAGAACGGCTACATCCGCGGAGACGGGCGCATGGTGCACGATCTGCGCCTGATGGAGGTGAAGAGCCCGGCTGAATCGCGCCAGCCGTGGGACTACTACAAGGAGGTGCAGCGGATTCCCGGGGAGCAGGCCTTTGCTTCCAGGGCGGAATCCCGATGCGCGTTCTGGAAGTGAGATGTTTGCAGTGGATGTTTGATCAAGCCGATCCACAGTATCGGCGGGCAAGGCAGCGCATTCCCCGTATCAGTCAAACCATAGGAGACACCGATCATGACAGCAATGCCATCCCGGGCTGCGGCCCAGCCGTTGCAGGCCGCTCCCTCTGAGCAGGTGCGCGCAGCCATCGCGCGCGGGACCGACCTGCCCATTCTCGACCTGGGCCCCTACCTGGCTGGCGTGCCCGGCGCGCTTGAGCAACTGGCCGCCGACGTCAAGCTGATCCAGGAGGAGCTGGGGTTCTTCTCGGTCATCAATCACGGCATCCCGCAGGCCCTGATCGACGAGTCGTTCCGCCAGACCGCCAAGCTCTTCGAGATCCCGATGGAAGAGAAACTCAGGCACCGGGTCGGCTATCACCACCAGGGCTACCTGCCGCCGAAGGCATCCATCCTGAAGTCCGAGGCGATCCGGACCAAGATTGCGGAGAACACCAAGAAGGATACCAATTCGGCCTGGCTGTTCATGCGCAACCGCACCGAAGACGATCCCAAGGTGCGGGCCAATGTCCGTCATCGTGGCCTGAACCAGTGGCCGGAGAGCCTGCCGGAGTTCCGCCAGACGCTGTTCGACTACCAACTGTCGATGGAGCGCCTGGCGCTGAAGTTCCTGCCCATCTACGCCAGGGCGCTGGAGCTGCGCGCGGACTATTTCGACAGCATGTTCAAGGCGCCGGAATACTACCAGCGCTGCGCCTACTACCATCCTGAAGAGCACCTCGACGAGGGCCAGTACGCACTGGCGCCACATTCCGACGGCAGCTTCCTGACCTTGCTGCCGATGACCCCGGTGCCCGGCCTGCAGGTCATGACCCCGTCCCGCGAGTGGCTGAGTGTCAGCTACGTCAAGGACGCGCTGATCGTCAACACCGGCCAGATCCTGAACCGCCTGTCCAACGACCGCTTCATTGCCACGCCGCACCGCGTGGTCAATCCGCCGATGAAGCGCTATGCGCTGACCTTCTTCTTCTACCCGGACGATGACGCCAACGTCGGGCCGATTCCGGAATGCGTGAGGCCCGGGGACGAGGTCAGGTATGACTCGCGCTCGTTCTATGACTTCTTCGTGCCCTACCTGGACGACCTCTATCACTACAACGACGCGGAGTTCATGAAGGAATCGGAGTCCCCGGACTTGCTTGCGCAGAGCCGGTAGGGGAGCAGGCCATTGTCCATGGAGAGGCGGCCACACTGGCCTGCGCAACGCGCGCAGGCCAGTGTGGCCGTGGTGACGATTGATGTGTTGATCAGGAGCGGCTGGTGAAGACCTTACTCATCGGGGGGAAATGGCTCGGCGCCATCGATGGCGAGACCATCGACGTGATCGATCCCAGTGACGGCATGGCGTTTGCGAAAATCAGCCGCGGCCGCGCCGCGGATGTGCAGCAGGCGGTGAGCGCGGCGCAGGATGCCTTGCAGGGCGAGTGGGGCAGCAAGACCGCGACCGAACGCGGGCGCATCCTGCAGCGGCTGGGGCAAGGCATTCTCGATCACGCGGAAGAGCTGGCGGCGATCGAGGCGCGGGACACCGGCAAGCCGATCTCGGCCGCGCGCGCCGATGCCAGGGCGGTGGCCCGGTATTTCGAGTTCTACGGTGGCGCCGCCGACAAGATCCACGGTCAGACGATTCCGTACCTCGACGGATACAACGTGAGTGTGGTGCGCGTCCCGCATGGCGTGACTGCCCACATCATTCCCTGGAACTATCCGGCGCAGATGATGGGGCGCACGCTGGCGCCGGCACTGGCGATGGGCAATGCGGCGGTGCTGAAGCCATCGGAGGACGCGTGCCTGAGCGTGATCCGGATTGCCGAGCTTGCCATGGCAGCCGGCTTGCCGCCCGGGGCCCTCAACCTGGTGACCGGGTATGGCGCGGAGGCAGGCGCTGCGCTGACATCGAACCCCGGCATCCATTTCGCCACCTTTACCGGCTCGCCCGAGGCCGGCGCCCTGGTGCAGCAGGCAACCGCGGCCAACCACGTCCCCTGCGTGCTTGAGCTGGGCGGAAAGTCGCCGCAGATCGTCTTCGACGACGCGGATCTGGACAAGGCGGTGCCGGTCGTGGTCAAGGCCATTGTCCAGAACGCCGGCCAGACGTGCTCGGCGGGCAGCCGGCTGCTGGTCCAGCAGGGCATCTACGATCGCTTCGTCGGCATGGTGGCGCAGGCCTTCCGTGCCCTGAAGGCGGGTGTGCCGGCCGCCGACCTGGACTGCGGGCCGATCGTCAGCGAGCGGCAGTACCGGCGTGTGATGGGGCTGGTGGAGGCGGCGCGGGACAGCGGCGTGCCCGTTATCGCCGAAGGCGGGGTTGCGGCGGATTTGCCCCGGGGCGGCTACTTCGTCAGGCCGGTCCTGTTCGGTCCGGTGCCGCGCGACCACGCGCTGGCGAATATCGAGGTATTCGGGCCGGTGCTGTCGGTGATGCCGTTCACGGACGAAGAGGATGCCATCCGGCTGGCCAATGCCACCGACTACGGCCTGGTCGCCGGCGTGTGGACCGAGAACGGCAGCCGGCAGATGCGGGTCAGCCAGCGGCTGCAGAGCGGGCAGGTCTTTATCAATTGCTACGGTGCCGGCGGCGGGGTCGAACTGCCCTTCGGCGGCGTCAAGAAGAGCGGGTACGGCCGGGAAAAGGGTTTCCTTGCGCTGGAAGAGATGAGCACCACCAAGACCATCGTGCAGCACTACCAATAGGGAGACGACATGTCGGAGTTATCAGACCAGGTTGCCATTGTCACGGGCGCAGGCAGCGGCTTCGGCGCCGCGATTGCGCGGGCCTTTATCCAGGCGGGAGCGAAGGTCGTGCTGGCCGATATCGATCGCGAGGCCGTGCAGAGACTGGCGGACGAGCTGGGGCCGAATGCCAGTGCGGCCGCCTGCGACGTCACCAGCCCGGCGCAGATCAGCGCCGCGGTGCAGCACTGCTGCGACCACTTCGGCGAGCCGGACGTGGTCGTCAACAATGCCGGCACCACGCATCGGAACCAGCCGATGCTGGAAGTCGACGAAGCGGTCTTCGACCGCGTCTTCGCCGTCAACGTCAAGTCGATCTACCACATGGCACGCGCGGTCGTGCCGC
This sequence comes from Cupriavidus sp. GW821-FHT07C08, assembly GCF_059419025.1. NCBI lineage: Bacteria > Pseudomonadati > Pseudomonadota > Betaproteobacteria > Burkholderiales > Burkholderiaceae > Cupriavidus > Cupriavidus sp. GW821-FHT07C08. Next base: position 72,268 of record NZ_JBWKQZ010000032.1, on the reverse strand, counting down.
TGATGAAGCAACGCGGCAAGGGCGTGATCCTCAATATCGGCTCGGTCGGCAGCCACCGGCCGCGCCCGGGGCTGACCTGGTACAACAGCTCGAAGGGCGCGGTGAGCGTGATGTCGAAATCGATGGCTGTCGAACTGGCCGCGGACGGGATCCGGGTCAACCTGATCTCGCCCGTGATGGCGGCGACCGGGCTGCTGCAGGACTTCATGGGGGTTGCCGACACCGCCGAGAACCGCGCCCGCTTTGTCGCCACCATACCGCTGGGGCGAATGTGCGAGCCGGTCGACGTGGCCAATGCCGCGGTCTTCCTGGCGAGCCCGGGTGCGCGCTTCCTCACCGGCATCGATATGCCCGTGGACGGAGGCCGGGCCATCTGAAGGAGGGCAGCGGAATCAGGCGGCGGTCCGGGCCGTGGAAAGTTTCCAGCACTTGGAAGGCCTTTTCCACCGAACCGACGAACAGGGACGAACGCTCGCGCCTTGTGCGCAGCCCGTTGCCTTCATTACCTGAATCCACACAACCTCCTGCGCGTCCTTGCCATTGTCTTCACGAATTACAGGGCGGCCAGCCGCCGCGGCATGGTCGTCCGAGAGCGCGGCAGTGTCCAGCTTTGCTGCCTGCGGGCGCCCATTGCCAGCGCCTTGGCGATGTCGGCGCCGCGCCGCACGCCGCCGTCGACGAATACATGGATCCTGCCCGCCGCCGCGACGATGGCGGGCAGTATCTCGACCGCGCTGGGCGCGCCTTCCAGCTGGCGGCCACCGTGGTTGCCGACCACGATGCCATCCTGACCCTGGCGGCGGGCGATTTCTGCGTCGGCCGGCGTAAGGATACCCTTGATGATGACGGGCCCGTGCCAGTGCTGGCGCAGCCAGACGATGTCGTCCCAGCACCGCTTCCGTGACAGCGGCCCCGCCGTATGCTGTCCTACAATCTGATCCTGTCCTGACAACGAGGCTCACCATGTTCACCGCCTGTCCCACAGAAAGAAGCCGTGTCATTGCCGATCGCGTCGAGCGCTTTGTCCGCGACGTCGTGGTGCCCTATGAGCGCGATGCGCGCTGCGAAGCCCATGGTCCGACGGCCGGGCTGGTCGCCGAGCTTCGCGACCAGGCGCGCGCGGCCGGCGTGATGACGCCACATATCCTGGCCGACGGCTCTCACTTGACCCAGCTCGAAACCGCGGCCGTGCTCAAGCGCTCGGGCTTGTCGCCCCTCGGGCCGGTCGCGGTCAACACCATGGCGCCGGACGAGGGGAATATGTTCCTGCTGGGCAAGGTCGCCACGGACGCACAGCAGCAACGCTTCCTTGCACCGCTGGTCAGCGGCGAGGCCCGCTCCGCGTTCTTCATGACCGAGCCGGCGGAAGAAGGCGGGGCCGGTTCCGACCCGTCGATGCTCCAGACCACCGCGGTCAGGGACGGCGACGAATGGGTGATCCGCGGACGCAAGAAGTTCATCACCGGTGCGGAAGGGGCCAGGGTCGGCATCCTGATGGCGCGCACCGGCGACGGTGAGCGCGCGCAGGCCACCATGTTCCTGGTCGACCTGCCGCATCCGGCGATCCGCATCGAGCGCCTGCTAGATACCATCGACAGTTCCATGCCGGGCGGGCATGCACAGGTCCTGATCGACGGCCTGCGCGTGCCGCAGGACCAGGTGCTGGGCGAGGTGGACGAGGGCTTCCGTTATGCGCAGGTTCGCTTGTCGCCGGCGCGGTTGTCGCATTGCATGCGCTGGTTCGGCGGTGTGGCACGTGCCGATGAGATCGCGCGCGCCTACGCCACCACGCGCAAGGCTTTCGGCAAGCTGCTGATCGACCACGAGGGCGTGGGCTTCATGCTGGCCGAGAACCTGATCGACCTGCAGCAGGCCGCACTGATGATCGACTGGTGCGCCGGGGTGCTCGACGGCGGTTCCCTGGGCACCGCGGAGAGTTCGATGGCCAAGGTGGCCGTGTCCGATGCCTTGTTCCGCGTGGCTGACCGCTGCGTGCAGATCCTCGGCGGCATGGGCGTGTCGCGCGACACCATCGTCGAACAGGTCTTCCGTGAAGTGCGTGCGTTTCGCATCTACGATGGCCCGACCGAAGTCCACAAGTGGTCGCTGGCAAAGAAAATCAAGCGCGATACCCTGGCCGCATCGCATCATGGCTGTGCGCAGCACTGACGAGAAGATGGTCATGAAGCTGCTGCTGGTGGGAGCGACCGGACTGGTCGGAAGCCATGTCCTGGAACAGGCGCTTGCCGACCCGGGCGTGCGTAGCGTAGTGGCGCCGGGCCGGCGCGCGCTGCCCGCGCACCCGAAGCTGCTGGCGCCGGTGGTGGACTTCGACCGGCTGCCGGAAGATGCGCCATGGTGGCAGGCGGATGCTGTCATCTGCACGCTCGGCACCACGATGCGGGCTGCCGGCTCCGAGCAGGCATTCCGGCGCGTGGACCATGACTATCCACTCGCCGTCGCGCGCCTGGCTAGGCAACATGGCACGCCCGCCTATGTGCTGAACTCCGCGATCGGCGCGGACGCGGCCTCACGCATTTTCTACAACCGGGTGAAGGGCGAACTGGAGCGCGACCTGGCGGGGCTTGGCTTTGCGTCGCTGACCTGCGTCCGCCCCGGATTGATCGGCGGGCAGCGCGCGGAGTTTCGCTTCGGCGAACGCGCCATGGTGGCCGCGCTGACGGTGCTCGGGCCGGTATTGCCTCGTCGCTGGCGCCTTAATCCTGCGCAGCAGATCGCCAGGGCCCTGCTGTCGGCGGCGCGGGATGCGGTGCCCGGCATCCATGTCGTGGCGTCGGACCGCCTGACCTGAAGCGGGCGCCGCTTGCAGCGGCCGGCGTGCGTTCGGCCTGGCCGTATGGCCCGTTCGATAAATCCGGATTGTCCTCCGGTGCCGCTATCCCGCACTCTAGCGCTGTTTGATAAACCGACCGGCGCGACACAGTCAGCGCGCCGGCGACATGGAGACGGTGATATGTGCGTTCAAGCGGGCAAGGCCATGCTGGCCGGTATGAAGTGGATCACGTGCGGAGCGCTCGGGCTGGCGTTTTCCGCGGGGGCGCTGGCAGCGGATGCATATCCGTCCAAGCCGATTACGCTGGTGGTGCCGTTCTCGGCCGGCGGCCCGACCGATGTGGTGTCGCGGGCGCTTGGGCAGGCCATGTCGAAGGATCTGGGCCAGAGCGTTGTCGTGGAAAACAAGCTCGGCGCCGGCGGCACGGTGGCGGCCGCATTCGTGGCGCGGGCGCAGCCCGACGGCTACACCATCCTGATCCATCACAATGGCATGGCGACGGCGCCGGCGCTGTACAAGAAGCTCTCCTACAGTCCGCTGAAGGATTTCGAGTACATCGGGCAGGTGGCGGATGTGCCGATGACGCTGCTGGGCCGCAAGGACCTGCCGCCGGCCAACGCGGCGGAACTGATCAAGTACGTGCAGCAGAACAAGGAAAAGGTCTCGCTGGCCAATGCCGGCCTTGGCGCGGTTTCGCAGCTATGCGGCCTGCTGTTCGAGGAGGCAGTCAAAGTCAAGATGACCTCCGTTCCCTACCAGGGCACCGGGCCCGCGCTGACGGCCTTGCTGGGCGGGCAGGTGGACCTGCTGTGCGACCAGACCACCTCGACGCTGTCGCATATCAACGCCAACCGCGTCAAGCTGTATGGCGTGACGACACCGAGCCGCATCAAGGCGCTGCCCAATGCGCCGACGCTGCAGGAAGGCGGCCTGAAGGGCTTCTCGATGAAGGTCTGGCACGGGATCTATGCGCCCAAGGGTACGCCGCCCGCGGTCACCGCCCGGCTGACCAAGGCGCTGCAGCAGGCACTGAAGGATCCTGCCGTCGCCAAGCGGCTTGACGACCTGGGTGCAGAGGTTGTGCCGCTCGACAAGCAGACGCCGGAGGGGCTCAGGTCCTGGCTCAAGGCGGAAAGCGACAAGTGGCAGCCGTTGCTGAAGACCATGAAGGTGGAGGCCGACTGACGTCCTGCGGCCGGTAGCGCGCCAGCGCTTCCGTTCCGTTGGACCTTGAATATGCGCCGCGCGGCGATGGCTGTGCGGCGTCCTTGCGTTTACGCGGCGATTTCTTCGGCGCGGAGCTTCGGGTTAACACCGCAGTAGTAGCCCCAGGCATGCCGCCTCTTGATAGCAGCAGCGGAATTTTCTATTTCACTGTCGCCACGGTTGCTCGCTACCATCGTCTCAAAGGGTTGACGCGCAATGCGCCGCCCAACCAAAACTATCAACATGGAAGAGACATGAAACGCTTGCTGGCTCAAGTGGGGATCGGTGCGCTCATTTCGTTCAGCGCGCACGCCCAGGCTGCTTATCCTGACCATCCCGTCCGAATGGTCGTCGGCTTCGCCGCCGGCGGCAGCACCGACGTGGTGGCGCGTATCGTGGCGAACAAGCTCGGCGCCTTGCTCGGGCAGTCGGTCGTGGTGGAAAACAAGGCAGGTGCCGGCGGCACCATTGCGACCGATGTCGTCGCCAAGAGCCCGGCGGATGGCTACACGCTGTTGTTCGGCACCAGTTCCCACGCCATCAACGCCACGCTTTACAAGAAGCTGCCGTATGACCCGGTCAATGCGCTGGTGCCGGTATCTGTGGTGGCGGAGGTGCCGATGGTGCTGGCGGTCAATCCTTCGGTCAAGGCGAACACGGCCAGGGAACTGGTCGAGGACATCAAGAAGAATCCTGGCAAGTACAGTTACGGATCCGCAGGGAAGGGTAGCGCCGTCCATATGGCGGTCGAGTTGCTGCAGTTCCAGGAGCACCTGAAGCTCACTCATGTTCCGTTCCGTGGCGCCAGCCAGGCGATCCAGTCGGTGATTTCCGGCGACGTCCAGTTCATTACCGATGCCGTGTCGACAGCTGCGCCCATGATTCAGTCCGGTCGCCTGAAGGCGCTCGCGGTCACGACTGCCACGCGTTCCAGCGTGCTGCCGGACGTGCCGACGATGAAGGAAGCGGGCTACGCCAACTATGAAACGTCGCTGTGGAACATGGTGATGGTGCCAAAGGGCACGCCGGCCCCGGTCATTGAAAAGCTGAGCGCTGCCTTGCAGACGGCGGTCAAGGACCCTGAGGTGCGTCAGCGCATGGAAAAGATCGGCGTGCAGCCCATCGTCGATTCCACCCCGGACAAGGCGGCCAGGTTTGTCCAGGCTGAGACGCGCCGGTGGGCCGAGGTCATCAAGGCCGCCAACATCGAACTGGACTGAACTGCCGCGGGCACCGTATCAGGCGCTGATCCAGGATGCACCGGGCCATGCGCCGTCGAGCACCAGCCGCTTCATCAATGCCACCAGCTCGGCGGAGACGAAGCTGGCTGCGGGTGTCAGCCTGCGGGTGGCCGCGTGCGCCAGCACGATGCGGCGCGACAGGTTGGGCGACACGATGGGCGCGCCCGCCAGCGCGCCAGTCTCCATCTCCTCGGAAATCGCGGAGCTCGGCAGGACCGTGTGGCCGAATCCCTTGCCGACCAGGTTTTTCTGAACCGCCAGCGAGTTGGTCTCGACCGCTACTACCGGGGTGATGCCGGCGACCGCGCAGGCATGCTCGACCACGCTGCGCAGCCCGTGCGGGGCGTTAGGCAGGATCAGCGGCAGGTCGCGGAAGCTCTCGACGGTTTGCTCCTCGCCTGGCGCAAGGGTCCCAGCCGGTCCCACCAGGTAGAGCTGTTCATCGAGCAGTGCTTCGACGTGCAGGCCGGGAGAGCTCTTGGTGTCGTAGAGCAGGGCAACCTCCACGTCGCCGGCCTCGAGCCACTGCAGCAGGTTTCCCGCGTAGCCGACGTTGAGGCGTACTACCAGTTGCGGATGCCTGGCCTTCACCGTGGCAACCAGCTCCGCTGCCAGCAGCTCGCAAGTGCTTGGGAGTAGCCCGATGACCGCAGTGCCTGAAATCGCGCCAGACGCCGGCGTGATCTCCGCCTTGGCCCGATCGAGTTCCTGCAGCGCCCTGCGGCCGTATTCGACCAGCGTGCGGCCGGCGTCGGTCAGGACCATGCCATGGCGCTCGCGCTCGAACAGCTCGACGCCAAGTTCCTCCTCGAGCAGGCGCACGTGCCGGGAAACCGCCGGCTGCACGATGCGCAGGAGCTCGGCCGCCTTGGTGGCGCTGCCGGTCTCGGCGATGGCTAACAGGGCGCGAAGCTGCTTGATGTCCATATCTGTAAAGGCCCTTGGCCGGCATTAAACTTCGTGATCGCAGGCATCAATTAATTGTATTTCATACTTCCAGCTAGTCAACTCTATGATAGCAAACGTTGTCCCCCCGCTTTCCCCTTTCTTAACTTGCGCACTATGACGACAAACAACTCAGAGCCTCTTGCCTGGCAAGAGGACATCTTCCAGGTCCTTAAACAGAACGGCGTCCGCCAGGTGGCCTACGTGCCCGACGCCGGCCACTCGCATGTCATCCGACGCGCCAAGGCCGACCCCGAAATCCGCGACGTGGTGCTGACCACCGAGGAAGAAGGCGTGGGCGTCGTCAGCGGCGCATGGCTCGGTGGGGACCGCGCGGTGCTGCTGATGCAGAGCAGCGGCGTCGGCAACTGTGTGAACATGTTCTCGCTGCTGGAGAGCTGCAAGTTCCCGTTCTTCACCCTGGTGACCATGCGCGGCGAGTACGCCGAGTTCAATCCCTGGCAGAACCCGATGGGCCTGGCCACCCAGCGCGCGCTGGAGCTGATGGGCATCACGGTCTATCGCGTGAATTCGCCGGAAGAGGCCGCCGAGCTGGTCGACGCCGGCCTGGTTTCCGCCTTCGACGCTGGCAACCGCGTTGCCGTTCTCCTGTCCCAGAGCCTTATCGGCCGCAAAAAGTGGATGCGCTGATCCTATGACTACCTCTACCTCCAAGCCTGGCATCGACCGCCGCAAGTTCGTCGCCGAACTGCTGAAGCAATTTCCCGACGCGCTCGTGGTCTCGGGCCTCGGTTCGCCCTCGTACGACGTGTTCGCCGCTGGCGACCGTCCCGGCAACTTCTACCTGTGGGGCGCGATGGGCGGCTCCACCTCGCTGGCGCTCGGGCTTGCCATCGCACAACCCGAGAAGACCGTGATCGCCATCACCGGCGACGGCGAGCAGCTGATGGGCATCGGCAGCCTGGCAACGGCGGCGGCGCAACAGCAGAAAAACCTGACCATCGTGATTCTCGACAACGGCCACTTCGGCGAGACCGGCATGCAGCAGAGCCACACCAGCCTGGGTACCAACCTGGCCCAGGTGGCGAAGGCTGTCGGCGTGCCGACGACGCTCGAGATTTCCGATATCGATGAGCTGGGCAATTTGGCGCAAGCCATCAGGAAGGCCGACGGCATGACCGTGGCGCAGGTCTATATCTCGACCGACGAGCCGCAACGGGCCTTGCCTCCGCGCGATGGCACCTTCGTCAAGAACCGCTTCCGCGAGCATCTCGGCTTCGCACCGTTCTGATCTGCCAACACCAACACGGACAGCATCGCGCCATGAACCAGTATCAAATGTTCATCGACGGCACCTTCGTCAATGCGAGCGACGGTCGCTGGTTTGAAACCCAGAATCCCTTTACCGGCAAGACCTGGGCCGAAGTGGCCCGCGGCACCGCAGCGGATATCGATCGCGCCGTGCAGGCGGCCGACCAGGCGTTCCGCTCGGGGCCGTGGTCGGAGATGACGGCGACGCAGCGTGGCGCCTTGCTGCGCAAGCTCGGCGACCTGATCGCCCGGGACGCGGAGCGGCTGGCCGAGTTCGAAGTGCAGGACAACGGCAAGCTGCTGGCGGAGATGGGCGCCCAGCTCAAATACCTGCCGCAGTGGTTCTATTACTTCGGGGGCCTCGCCGACAAGATCGAGGGCACCGTCATTCCCCTGGACAAGAAGGGCTACTTCAACTACACGCGGCGCGAGCCGCTGGGCGTGGTGGCCGCCATCACGCCGTGGAACTCCCCGCTGATGCTGCTGGCGTGGAAGATCGCGCCGGCCCTCGCCGCGGGATGTACCGTGGTGGTGAAGCCGTCGGAGTTCACCTCGGTGTCGGCGCTCGAGCTTGCGCTGCTGTTCGAGGAAGCAGGGTTTCCCGCGGGCGTATTCAACGTCGTGACCGGGTTTGGCGCCGAGGTGGGCGCGCCGCTGGTGACGCATCCGCTGGTCAAGAAGGTGACTTTCACCGGATCGGACGCCACCGGACGCGTGATCAACCAGCAGTGTGCGGCGCAGTTCAAGCACGTGAGCCTGGAGCTCGGCGGCAAGTCGCCGAACATCGTCTTCAACGATGCCAACCTGGATGACGCCGTCAATGGCGCCGTCTCCGGCATCTTCGCCGCGAGCGGCCAGACCTGTATCGCCGGTTCGCGGCTGCTGCTGCAGGAAGATATCCACGATGTCTTTGTCGAGAAGCTGCTGGCGCTGGCCAGCACGGCAAAGCTCGGCAACCCGATGAACGCCTCCACGCAGGTGGGGCCCATCACCACGCCCGCGCAATACGAAAAGGTGCTGTCGTATATCCAGATCGCGCAGGACGAAGGGGCGGAGCTGCTGCTCGGCGGCAAGCCGGCGTCCTGTGGCGACGGATGGTTTGTCGAGCCGACCATCTTTGCCAGGGTCTCGCCGAAGATGCGCATCGCGCAGGAGGAGGTGTTCGGGCCGGTGCTGTCCATCCTGAAGTTCCGGGACGAAGCCGAAGCCATCGCGATTGCCAACGACAGTTGCTATGGGCTTGGCGCCGGAGTCTGGACCTCGGATATCGGCCGCGCCTTCCGTATGTCAGAGAAGATCCAGGCTGGCACGGTATGGGTCAACACCTATCGCGCCGTCAGCTTCATGTCGCCGTTCGGCGGCTACAAGGACTCGGGCCTCGGCCGGGAAAACGGCATCGCCGCGATCGAGTCGTACCTGCAGACCAAGAGTGTGTGGATCAACACCGGGGCCGCCACCGGCAATCCGTTCACCATCCGGTGAGTTGGGGCGGTTCGACGTGAAAAGTATGTATAGAAATAAGGAGACATTAAATGAAACTGCCTATCTCTTTGATCGCGCTTTGCTCGTTGCTTTGCGCTAGCCCGACCCAGGCCCAATCCAAAGACACCTTGCAGAAGATCAAGGAGTCCGGCGTCATTGGGTTGGGTGCCAGGGACGCGTCCTTCCCGTTTTCATACAAGACGAGCGCGGACGCGAATCCGGTCGGGTTTTCGGCGGATCTGTGTTTAAAGGTGGTCGATGCAGTCAAGAAGAAACTGCAGATGCCGAACCTTAAAGTGCAGTACACGATAGTCACGCCAACCAACAGGATCCCGTTGCTGCAGAACGGCACGATCGATCTCGAGTGCAGTACCACCACAAATACCACTGCACGTGCCCAGCAAGTGGAGTTCGCGCCTACCCATTTCGTCAGCAGCATTGCAGTCGCCGTCAAGAAGCAATCCGGAATCAGTTCCATGACGCAGCTCGAAGGCAAAACAGTTGCAACGGTCACCGGATCCACCACGATTCAGCTACTTCGTAGCTATCGGCGGACCGAGAAGAAGGACTTTCAGGAGTTGTACGGAAAGGACATTGCCGACGCGTTCCTGTTGCTTTCGTCTGGCCGTGCGAACGCAATGATCCTGGAAGATGTGCAGCTAGCCGGTTTGATCGCGACTTCGGCGAGTCCGAATGAATACAAGATACTCGACGAGAGACTCCGGGATGAGCCCTATGGCTTGATGTTCCGCAAGGACGATCCGGCCTTCAAGGAACTGGTCAATGACACCATCGGCACCGTCATGAAGAGCGGAGAGATCAACGAACTGTATGCAAAGTGGTTCTCGCGCCCGGTCCCTCCGTCGGGAGTCAACCTGAATTTCCCAATGTCGAAAGCGCTGAAGGACACCTATAGCAATCCCAACAACCGCGGCATCTGAGAGCGAAACGACTGGTGTGCCGGCGGCGAAGCATGCCGACGCACGCCATCTGCAGGTGAGTTCGCAACTGTAGCGGAAGGAGACGTCGTTGAGTAAATATTGGGATTGGCAGGTGTTTCTTCAGGACACCGGCGGAGGCGAGACGTATCTGGAGTGGATGCTGTCGGCTTGGGGATGGACGCTTTCCGTTGCGCTGTGCTCGCTGGTTCTGGCGTTGCTGGTTGGTGCCATCGTGGGCGTGTTGCGTACCACTGGCAATCGTGCGGTAGTGGCGTTCGCCAATGTCTGGACGGAGGTATTCCGCAATATTCCGCTGCTGCTTCAGATCTTCCTCTGGTACCACGTCATTCCCGGGCTTATCCCGAGCCTGCGCGCGGTGCCTAGCTTTTTCCTGGTGGTCATGGCGCTCGGACTTTATACCTCCTCTCGTGTCGCGGAGCAGGTAAAGGCGGGGATTCTGGCGTTGCCGCGAGGCCAGCGCCATGCGGGCCTGGCAATGGGGTTCACCCCGGTCCAGACATATCGCTACGTCATCTTGCCGGTGGCGCTGAGAATCATCATCCCGCCGCTGACCAGTGAGTCGATGAGCATCATCAAGAACTCTTCGGTGGCATTCGCGGTGAGCATCGCCGAACTGACAATGTTCGCGATGCAGGCGCAGGAAGAAACCGCCCGCGGTATCGAGATCTACCTGGCGGTGACCGGCTTGTATTTCATCTCCGCCTTTGCCGTCAACCGCATTGCGCACATTATCGAGCGCAAAGTCCGTGTACCTGGCATGCCGGGGGCAGTCAAATGAATACTCTGGATTTCAGTTTCTTCAACTGGAGCGTCGTTTCGGGATTCGTGCTGAAAGGGCTCTATTTTTCAGTGCAACTCACGCTGGTCGCAATGCTCGGGGGGATCGTACTCGGAACCATTCTCGCGTTGATGCGATTGTCCGGCAAGCGATGGCTGGAGGTGCCGGTCGCCGCTTACGTCAACACGCTCAGATCCGTGCCGCTGGTGATGGTGATCCTGTGGTTCTTCCTGCTGATACCCCTGCTGCTGAAGCGACCGCTCGGCGCAGAACTCTCTGCGATCATCACCTTCACCGCATTCGAAGCGGCTTACTACTCGGAAATCATGCGGGCGGGCATTCAGAGTGTGCCACGGGGGCAGGTGTTTGCCGGATATGCGATGGGCATGACCTATGCGCAGACCATGCACCAGGTGGTTCTGCCGCAGGCTTTCCGCAACATGCTGCCTGTGCTGCTGACACAGACGATCGTGCTGTTTCAGGACACGAGCCTGGTTTATGCGATCGGTGCGCATGATCTACTCAAAGGGTTCGAAGTGGTCGGAAAGAACCTCAATCGGCCGGTAGAAACCTACCTGATAGCGACAGTTGTCTACTTCGCTATCTGCCTTTCCCTGTCCATGCTCGTGAGAAGGCTGCAGAGAAGGGTGCAAATCATTCGCTGAGGAGACGCGTCATGATCAGTATCAACAACATTAGCAAATGGTACGGCAGCACACGAGTGCTGACGGACTGCACCACCGGGATCAGCAAGGGAGAGGTGGTCGTCGTATGCGGGCCGTCCGGCTCCGGAAAAAGTACGTTGATCAAGACGGTCAACGGCCTTGAACCGGTGCAGAGCGGCGATATCGTCGTCAATGGCTTCTCCATTACCGATCCCAAAACCAACCTTCCCAGGGTTCGCTCCGGTGTAGGCATGGTCTTTCAGCACTTTGAGCTCTTCCCGCATCTCTCCGTGACCGAGAACCTAACGCTGGCCCAGGTGAAAGTCCTGGGCCGTGATCGCGCTGACGCGAAGTGCCGGGGCCTGAAGATGCTGGAACGTGTAGGGCTGCTTGCACACAAGGACAAATATCCGGGACAACTGTCGGGTGGGCAGCAGCAGCGCGTCGCGATTGCCCGGGCGCTGTCGATGGATCCGGCTGTCATGCTGTTTGACGAGCCGACTTCGGCGCTGGACCCGGAGATGGTAGGCGAAGTACTGGACGTCATGGTGCAACTGGCGAATGAAGGCATGACCATGATGTGCGTGACCCACGAAATGGGCTTCGCCAGGAAGGTGAGCGACCGCGTGATCTTTATGGATGGCGGGAGGATCATCGAGGATTGCGCCACGGATGAGTTCTTTGGCAACGCCGAGACTCGGTCGCCGCGCGCGAAGGATTTTCTTTCCAAGATCCTGCAGCACTAGGCTGAACTCCCGTTTCCGGTGTCACTGGCGGGAACGATATTCGCATTGGCGGCAACATCAGCCGCGCCTGGTTGCGCATGTCAGTGCACTTCACATCGAACTGAAATGAAATGAAAAACTTCGACCTGGACGACATTCGCCGCGCTGCGGACCGCATCAACCCTCATATTGTCCGGACGCCGCTGCTGAGCACGCCGATGCTTGACGAGGCGGCGGGTTGCAAGCTGTTTGTCAAGGCGGAACCGCTTCAGCTGACCGGCTCGTTCAAGATCCGGGGGGCGCTGAACAAGGTACTTTCGCTTGATGCCGGCCGCCTCGAACGCGGGGTGGTTACGTACTCGGCCGGCAACCACGGTCAGGGTGTTGCCGCGGCCGCCAGGTTGGTGGGTTGTCCCGCGGTAATCGTGCTGCCGAAAACAGCGCCAGCAATCAAGATCGATAGCTGTCGCTGGTGGGGCGCGGAGATCGTACTGTATGACCCGCAGACCCAGCAACGCGAGGCCGTCGCGGACAAAATCATCGAGCAAAGGGGCATGACATTCGTTTCCCCCTTTGATGATTTTGATGTCATGGCCGGGCAAGGCACCGTTGGCCTGGAGATTTGTGAGCAACTCGAGGAGCGTGGCGTGTCGCTCGACGCGTTGCTCCTGAATTGCAGTGGTGGAGGGCTATCGTCAGGGGTCATCACCGCGGTAACAGCCAAGCACCCGCAGGCTAAGTGTTACATCGTGGAGCCCCAAGGCTTTGAGAAGATGGCGCATTCGCTGGTCAGCGGAAGTCCTGAGAGAAATACCTCGGTTCCAAAGACGGTCATGGATGCAATTTCCGGCCCGGTTGTGGGTACCAAACCACTGAGTGTGCTTCTTCGACACCGTCTCGCCGGCATCAGCGTCAATGACGAAGAGGCCCTGCGCGCAGTATCTGCTGCCTTTCGCCTGCTGAAACTTGTGGTCGAGCCCGGCGCGGCCGCGAGCCTGGCTGCAGTCATCGAGAAGAAGGTCGACCTGGCCGGTAAAAATGTGGCGATCGTTTGCTCAGGGGGGAACGTCGACCCGGCGATCTTCGCACGCGCGCTGACCGGGCGTCAGTAGGCCAGGAAGCGCTGCAGGCGGTGCATGGCTATGCTGCCACAGGCAGGCGACGCGTTACTTTCAGACAGTCCACCGGAGATTTCTTGTATGACACCTGAAGAAAGACTTGCGGAACTAGGGTTCGAGATTCCAGCAGCCTTGCCGCCTAACGGTACCTATATTCCGTATCGATTGCTTGGAAACACCCTCTACCTGTCGGGGCACGGCCCTCGGTTACCGGACAATTCGTACCGATTGGGGCGTCTCGATTCCGACGAGCAGGTGCCTGCCGGGTATGCCGACGCTCAACTTGCAGCGCTGAACATGCTTGCAACGATAAAGCTTGCCGTTGGCGAACTAAGTCGCGTCGAAGCGGTGGTCAAGCTATTGGGCATGGTTCATGCGGGCACAACATTCCGCCGCCACACGAAGGTCATTGACGGCTGCTCGGACATCCTCGCCAAGGCATTTGGGGAAAAGGGAATGCATGCTCGCTCGGCCGTGGGCGTCAGCTCTTTACCCCATGGCATGACAGTGGAGATTGAAGCCATTCTGCTCATCAGGGATTGAGTCCGGCCGGGCTGCCGCCGGCCGCCTGCGCAACCTCGATCAGCTCATCGATCAATGCCTTCGCGCAGCCAGGCAACCCTTCCAGTTCCCGCACGATCACCGCGCGCTCCCGGATCGCCCACGGTTCGTGCAGTTCGATGATTTCAATCTTCATCGTCTGCTTGTGACGCAACGCCGCCGACAGCGGCACCACGCCAATGCCGACGCCGGCCTCGATCATCCGGCACATGGCTTCAAAGCTCCGGATCTGGATGCGGATCTGGAGCTTGCGCCGCTGGTCGCGGACAAGGTCCGTAAGAAACGCGTGCAGGGTGCTGCCTTCATGCAGGCTGACATGCTCGTAGTCGAGCGTGTCGTCGAAGGAGACCTTGTCCTTATGCGTCAGCGGATGCCCGACCGGTGTCGCCAGGACCAGCTTATCCGTACTGAAATGGATAACCTCCAGCCCCTCCGAGTTCAGTGGACCGGAGATGATGCCAAGATCCGCGCTGCCGTCCAGTACGCCGCGGATGATGTCCCGCGTCAGGCGCTCCTGCAGGTCGACGGTGACGGCCGGCCGCTCTGCCATGAAGCGCGCCAGCACCTCCGGCATGAACTCCGTGACGGCAGTCGTGTTCGCAAAGATGCGGATATGGCCGACCGTGTCCTTGGAATACTCCTCGAACTCGCTTTTGACATGCTCGAACTGGCGCTCGATCACGCGGGTATGCCGCAGCAGGCGTTCGCCGGCGGGGGTCAGGGCGAGGCCTTTGCTTTCCCGATAGAACAGGCGGGTGCCTAGCTGGTCTTCCAGCGCTTTCAGTCGTGCGCTGGCCGCGGCCGGCGACAAAAATGCCTTCTTCGCCCCGCGCGACAGGTTTTCCTCCTCGGCGATGCGAGCAAACAGCCTGAGGTCGGCAAAGTCAAAATGCATAGGTGCTCCTTGCCCCAACTGTATCAAGGCATCACATATGTCGCAAACGAGGTTACGGCGGTTCCGAACGCCCGTGCTTTCGCCGCAGACGAATGGCCGCTTCGAGAAAACGAGATTTACCCCATCTCCAAGCGCTGGGAGACTTGCTGGCAAGCGAGTCGCCTCGCATACCCGAATCCCAGTCGTTTGTTCCTGCAAAGGCAGTTCGAACGCAACATCTCTCGAAAAAGGCTGTTATGCGTCCCCTCGATGGCATTACCGTGGTTTCTCTGGAGCATGCAATCGCTGCGCCGTTCTGTACCCGCCAGCTCGCCGACCTGGGCGCGCGCGTGATCAAGATCGAACGGCCCAGGGTTGGCGACTTTGCCCGCGGCTATGACGAGCGGGTGGACGGCATGTCATCGCACTTCGCCTGGACCAACCGCTCCAAGGAGAGCCTGGCGCTGGACCTGAAACACCAGGAAGCGCCGGCCATCCTGCAGAAGATCCTCGACAAGGCGGACGTGCTGGTGCAGAACCTGGCACCAGGCGCCGCCGACCGGCTCGGCCTGTCCTACGAAGCGCTGTCGCAGCGCTATCCCGGCATCGTCGTCTGCGATATCTCCGGCTATGGCAACGACGGCCCCTACCGGGACAAGAAGGCCTATGACCTGCTGATCCAGGCCGAATCCGGCTTCGTCTCCATCACCGGCACGCCGGAAAGCCCGTCCAAGGCAGGCTGCTCGATCGCGGATATCGCTGCCGGCATGTACGCGTACACCAATATCCTGGCGGCGCTGCTGCAGCGCGGCAAGACGGACAAGGGCGCCCATATCGACGTATCGATGCTGGAAAGCATGGTCGAGTGGATGAGCTACCCCCTCTACTACGCCTTCGACGGCGCCACGCCGCCGCCGCGCGCCGGGGCCTCGCATGCGACCATCTTCCCCTATGGCCCGTTCACGGCCGGCGACGGCAAGACCATCATCCTTGGCTTGCAGAACGAGCGCGAGTGGGAGGCCTTCTGCCGGGTCGTGCTGGAACGGCCGGAGCTCGCCACCGACGCGCGCTTCGTCACCAACTCCCTGCGCGCCAAGAGCCGCGAGGAGCTGACGCAGATCATCACCGACGTCTTCTCCGCACTGACCATCGACCAGGTGGTCGAGCGTCTGGAGCGCGCCCAGATCGCCAACGCCCGTATGAACGATATGCGCGATGTCTGGAACCACCCGCAACTCAAGGCTCGCGAGCGGTGGACGTCGGTTTCGTCGCCGGTGGGCGTGATTCCGGCACTGTTGCCGCCCGGCCTGCCGAATGCCTTCGAGCCGCGCATGGACGCCATCCCGGCCCTGGGCGAACACAGCGAAGGCATCCTGCGCGAACTCGGCTACACCGCCGACGACGTGTCGCGCCTGCGCACCGAAGGCGCCATCTGATCCCCCGGCCGGACCGCGGCCGTTCCCTGTTCCGCCTCTTCGCGGCCACCTGAAGGCCGGGGGAGGCGCTCGCCCATCTGCCAGACAGTGCTCCCATGACCACCCCCGCCATCGCCCGTTCCTACCTCTTCGTTCCCGCCAACCGGCCGGAGCGCTTTGCCAAGGCCCACGCATCGGGCGCCGATCGCGTCATCCTGGACCTGGAGGATGCTGTGTCCGAGGGCGACAAGGACCGCGCCCGGCAACTGCTGGCGGACTACCTGGCGGCAGGCGGCACCGGACTGGTCCGTATCAACGCCACGCAGACGCGCTGGTTCGAGGATGACGTGCGCGCCTGCCTGAAGCCGGGCGTGCAGGGCGTCGTGCTGTCGAAGGCGGAGAGCGCGGCGCAAATCGCTGAGGTCATGCGACACCTGCCACCGGAGGTCAAAGTGCTGCCGCTGATCGAGACCGCCGCCGGTATGACCAACGTGGCGGATATTGCCGCCGCACCGGGCGTAGAGCGGCTGATCTTCGGTACCGTCGATTTCCGTACGGAACTGGGTATCGAAGGAGACGACAGGGAACTGCTGTTCTTCCGCTCCATGCTGGTCCTGGCCTCCCGGGCCGCGGGCATTGCGGCGCCGGTGGACGGGGTGACGGTCTCCATCTCCGATGTCGATGAACTGCGCGCTGCCAGCACCCGTGGCCGCCGGCTGGGATTCGGCGCAAAGCTCTGCATCCATCCGGCGCAGGTAGCGGAGGTTAACACGGCATACCGGCCCGCTGAAGCACAACTGGCGTGGGCACAGCGCGTCATCGATGGCGCAAAGTCGAGCCCCGGTGCGTTCCAGCTGGATGGCGAAATGGTGGACGCGCCCGTAATCGCACGTGCTGCGGATCTGCTTAGGCAGGCGGGCCGGGCGAACTCCTGACAGGCGCGCGCATTCCAAGGTTTCTGAGTTCCTACAAGCATGATGAAGATAATCCGCAGTCTCTTGATCGCCAACCGGGGCGAGATCGCCATTCGCGTGATGCGCGCCGCCAGCGAGCTTGGCATCCGCACCGTCGCCATCTATTCCTACCAGGACCGTTTCGCCCAGCATCGCTTCAAGGCTGACGAGAGCTACCTGGTCGGCCAGGGCAAGAAGCCCGTCGACGCCTATCTCGATATTGAAGATATCCTGCGCGTGGCCAAGGGGGCGGGCGTGGATGCCATCCATCCGGGCTATGGCTTCCTCTCCGAGAATCCGGACTTCGCCGAGCGCTGCGCGCAGGAGGGCATCGCGTTTATCGGTCCGAAGCCAGAGGTGATGCGGGAGCTGGGCAACAAGGTTGCCGCACGGGAACTTGCGCAGCGGGTGGGTGTGCCGGTGGTGCCCGCCACCGGCGCGCTGCCCGATGACCTAGAGCAGGCCGGCAAGCTGGCAGCGGAGATCGGCTATCCACTGATGCTGAAGGCGAGCTGGGGCGGCGGCGGCCGTGGCATGCGCGCCATCGACAAGGAGGCCGACCTGGCGGACGCCATTGCTGCGGCGAGGCGCGAAGCCAGGGCCGCCTTCGGCAACGACGAGGTCTATCTCGAGAAGTTCATTGCGCGGGCCAAGCATGTCGAGGTCCAAATCCTTGGCGACACCCACGGCAATATCGTCCATCTGTTCGAGCGCGATTGCTCGGTGCAGCGGCGCAACCAGAAGGTCGTCGAGCGGGCACCGGCCCCGTATCTGGACGATGCCAGGCGCCAGGCGCTGTGCGGGGAAGCGCTCAAGCTCGCGAGAGCCGTCTCGTACACGCATGCGGGTACGGTCGAGTTTCTGATGGACGCCGACACGGAGGACTTCTACTTCATCGAAGTCAATCCCCGCGTCCAGGTCGAGCACACGGTGACCGAGGAAGTCACCGGGGTCGATATCGTGAAGGCGCAGATCCGCATCACGGAAGGCACGCAGATCGGGGATGCCGCTTCGTCCGTGCCGCGCCAGGAAGAGATCAGACTGCGCGGGCACGCCGTCCAGTGCCGCGTGACCACTGAAGATCCGGAGAACGGCTTTGCACCCGACCACGGCAAGGTGACCACATATCGCAGCGCCGCCGGTTTCGGCATCCGGCTGGACGCCGGCACCGCCTATACCGGGGCCGTGGTGACGCCGTACTACGACTCTTTGCTGGTCAAGGTGACCTGCAAGGGACGCGATGCCGACGAGGCTAACGAGCGTATGATCCGCGCGTTGCGCGAGTTCCGCGTACGCGGCGTGGCCACCAACCTGGCCTTCCTCGAGAACGTCATCGAGCACGAGGAATTCCGCTCGGGGCGCTGTACCACGCGCTTTATCGACAACACGCCCGAGCTGTTCAACTTCCGCCAGCGCCGGGACCGGGCGACCAAGCTGCTGAACTTCATTGCCGACGTCAATGTCAACGGCAACCCGGACGTCAAGGGACGCGCCGCGCCCTCACGGATAGTGCTGTCGCATCCGCTGCCGGCTATAGACTCGGCTGCAGCGGTTCCGGAAGGTACGCGTACGCGACTGGCCAGCATCGGACCGCGCGCCTTCGCCGAATGGATGAAGGCGAGCCACGCCGTCCTGCTGACCGACACCACCATGCGCGACGCCCACCAGTCGTTGCTGGCGACCCGCATGCGGACCACCGACATGACGGCCATCGCTCCGTACTACGCGCGGCAGTTGCCGGGGCTGTTCTCGATGGAGTGCTGGGGCGGCGCTACTTTCGACGTGGCGATGCGGTTCCTGAAGGAAGATTCGTGGCAGCGGCTGGCAGCACTGCGCGAGGCCGTCCCCAATATCCTGTTCCAGATGCTGCTGCGGGGCTCCAACGCGGTCGGCTATACGAACTACGCGGACAACGTGGTCCAGTACTTCGTCACGCGGGCAGCCGCCAGCGGGGTGGACCTGTTCCGCGTGTTCGACTCCTTCAACTGGGTCGAGAACATGCGCGTGGCAATCGATGCGGTGCTCGACGCCGGCGCGCTGTGCGAGGGCACCATCTGCTATACCGGAAATCTCTTCGACCCGTCGCGCAGCAAGTACGACATCCGCTACTACGTCGAATTGGCCAAGGCGCTCGAGAAGGCTGGCGTCCACATCCTGGGCCTCAAGGACATGGCCGGTGTGTGCCGCCCGCAGGCAGTCCACGCGCTGGTAAAGGCGTTGAAGGAAGAGGTCGGCCTGCCGGTCCACTTCCATACGCACGATACCAGCGGTGCCTCGGTGGCCTCGGTGCTGGCTGCGGTCGATGCCGGCGTCGACGCCGTGGATGGTGCCATGGACTCGATGAGCGGGCTGACTTCGCAACCAAGCCTCGGCGCCATCTGCGCGGCGCTCGAGCACAGCGCGCGCAAGCCCGTGGTCGGCTACCGTGACCTGCAGCCGTTCTGCACCTACTGGGAGTCCGTGCGCAGGAACTACGAGCCCTTCGAGGCGGATATGTGCGCCGGCACGTCCGACGTCTACCGGCATGAAATGCCGGGCGGCCAATACACCAACCTGCGCGAGCAGGCGCGCTCGCTGGGGCTGGCGTCGCAATGGCCGGAGGTCGCGCAGGCGTATGCCGACGTCAATGTGATGTTCGGCGACATCGTCAAGGTCACGCCGTCGTCCAAGGTCGTGGGCGACATGGCGCTGCACCTAGTCGCCAACAAGCTGTCGACGGCCGAAATCCTCGACCCGGCTAAGGAGGTCTCGGTACCGGACTCCGTCATCTCGATGTGCCGCGGCGAGATGGGCTATCCGGCGGATGGCTTTCCCGAAGCGCTGCAGAAGAAACTGCTGCGCGGCGCCGCGCCGATCGAGGGCAGGGCCGGTGCGCATATTCCGCCGGTCGACCTGGAAGGGGCCCGCAAGCAGGCGCAGGGCGAGGTTGGCCGGCCCCTGTCCGACAACGACCTCGCCTCCTGGCTGATGTATCCGAAGGTCTTCAGGGACTTCTGCGCGCACCAGGAGCACTACGACGATGTCTCCATCCTGCCGACGCCGGTGTTCTTCTATGGCCTGGAAGCCGGCCAGGAGATCGCGGTCGAGCTGGAGAAAGGCAAGACGCTATACGTGGGCCTGAATGCCCAGGCGGAAGCGGATGGGCATGGTGGCGTGCGCATGTACTTCGACGTCAACGGCCAGCCGCGTGCGGTCCGCGCCTTGAAGCGCCAGGAGGGCAAGGCTGCCCAGGCTGAGCGCATGGCGAACGCGAATGACCCGATGCAGGTGGCGTCGCCGATGCAGGGCAGCGTGATTTCGGTGGGCGTCCAGCCCGGCCAGGCTGTCGCCAAGGGCGACACGCTGGCTGCGATCGAGGCGATGAAGATGGAGACCAGCGTCGTCGCCGAGGCCAGCGGCACTGTGAAGAGCATTCTGGTCCAGCCCGGCACGCTGGTCCGGGCCGGCCAGTTGTTGATCGAGCTGCAATAGGCCGGCAGCGGCCTACAGGCTGTCTTCCCGCAGACGCGAAACCGTCTGCAGGGAGACGCCGAACCAGTCGTAGAAGGACGCCTCCAGATCCCGGCTGTCCACCCAGCCAATGCGGGCTTTCAGGTCCGCCACGGACAGGTTCGACTGGATCGACTCGAACAGCGCCCGCATCAGCCGCTGCGTCCGGCAGATCTGGGTAAAGGCGGCGCCCTGCCGGAACAGCGCAGTGCGGATCCGGTCCGGGGTAGTCTGGAGCGCACTGGCCATCACCCGCGCATTCCACTCCTGGTGCGGGTGGTAGAACACGGTCCCGGAGATCAGTTCGCGCAAGTATTCGACCTTGGGAGCCGTTGCCCCGACCTTCATGACGGTGCGCAGGTCCACCGCGGCGTCGTCCAGCAGGAGGTCGCAGGCGCTGGCACTGAACAGGCTACCTGCCAGGTGCAGGTCGATGGACGCGAACGCTGAAATGCTGACGGTCTGACCCTCACGCAGGGTGCGGGAGAAGCCGCGTGCGGCAAGTATGTGCTGTCCCCGGGAGGCGGTGATCTGCAGGGGAAAGGCCGGGACGAGCCTGTGCAGGGAAACACGGCTGCGGCAACGAATCTGGACTCGCATGGGAAGAAGTTCAACATATGTCGTGCCCAGATGCTCGCTGCACTTCGGTCCCACGTAAATCCGTTTCTTCCGAACAGTGCATTCGGGTATCCGACAGACCCATGCTTTCTGTCGAAGCGAATGGCTCGTTCCGAACTTTCGAATTGGAAGCAGCGGCGGCACCGTGCATAGTGGAGGCCAGGCAATCAGACCACAGAGAGACGTGATGGACGTTGTGAAGTTGAAAGAATGGGTTGGGAAGACGACCGAAAGCCAGGACGAGGTCACGGCGTTTCCCGTCAAGGCACTCGCGGCGACGCTCGACTACGATGACCCGGCGCCCGTTCGCGGCGATGCCATTGCACCGCTCTGGCACTGGCTCTATTTCCTGCCGCTGCACCGGCAATCCGAGATCGGTTCCGATGGCCATGCCAGCCGCGGCGGCTTCCTGCCGCCGGTGCCGCTGCCGCGCCGCATGTGGGCCGGCGGCCGCCTGTGGTTCCACCAGCCGCTGCGCATCGGCGATGCCGCCTCCAAGGTGTCGCGCATCCTCGATGTCAGTGCCAAATCCGGACGCAGCGGCTCGCTCGCCTTCGTGACGGTGGAGCACAAGTACTACGGCGACAACGGACTCGCGGTTACCGAAGAACATGACATCGTCTACCGGGAAAACGCATTGCCGAACGCGCCTGCACCGGAACCGGTTCCGGCGCCGCAGGGCGAAGAATGGGTGCACGAGGTGGTCACGGATCCGGTGCTGTTGTTCCGCTTCTCCGCGCTGACGTTCAATGGCCATCGCATCCACTACGACAAACAGTACGTGACGGCGATCGAGCACTATCCGGACCTGATCGTCCACGGCCCGCTGCTGGCACTGCTGATGCTGGAACTGGTGCGCACGAACCTGCCGGGCGCAGTGGTCAAGACCTTCTCGTTCCGGGGCGTTCGGCCGACTTTCGTTCCGCAGCGCATCTTCGTCTGCGGCAAGCGCAGCGAGGACGGCAAGACCGTCAAACTGTGGATTCGCCATGAAGACGGCGCCCTCGCGATGAGCGCGACCGCTGAACTGAACTAACCCAAAATGTTGTTGGAGACCAGGCTGTGCAGAACAGAATCGATGAATACCAGGAAATCCGTGAAGCCGTGCGCGATCTGTGCGGCCAGTTCTCGTCGGAATACTTCCGAAAGGTTGACGAAGTACGGGGCTATCCCGAGGAATTCGTTAACGCGCTGACCCAGGCCGGCTGGCTGGCCGCGCTGATCCCGGAGGAGTACGGCGGCTCGGGCCTGGGCCTGACCCAGGCGTCCGTCATCATGGAGGAAATCAACCGTGCCGGCGGCAATTCCGGCGCCTGCCACGGCCAGATGTACAACATGGGCACGCTGCTGCGCCACGGTTCTGCCGAGCAGAAGAAGCTGTACTTGCCCAAGATCGCCAGCGGCGAACTGCGCCTGCAGTCGATGGCCGTGACCGAGCCGACCACCGGTACGGACACGACCAAGATCAAGACCACAGCGGTGCGCAAGGGCGACAAGTATGTCGTGAATGGCCAGAAGGTGTGGATCTCGCGCGTCCAGCATTCGGACCTGATGATCCTGCTGGCCCGCACCACTCCGCTGGCTGAGTGCAGGAAGAAGTCCGAAGGCATGTCGATCTTCCTGGTGGACTTGCGCGAGGCCATCGGCAAGGGCCTGACGGTCCAGCCGATCATCAACATGGTCAACCACGAGACCAATGAGCTGTTCTTCGACAACCTGGAAATCCCGGCGGAAAACCTGATCGGCGAGGAAGGCAAGGGCTTCAAGTACATCCTCGACGGCCTCAACGCCGAGCGCACGCTGATCGCCGCCGAGTGCATCGGCGACGGCTACTGGTTCATCGACAAGGTAACCAAGTACGTCAACGAGCGCATCGTCTTCGGCCGGCCGATCGGCCAGAATCAGGGCGTGCAGTTCCCTATCGCCAGGGCCTTCGTCAACGTGGAAGCGGCCAACCTGATGCGGTTCAAGGCGGCGAAGCTGTTCGACGCGCACCAGCCCTGCGGCGCCGAAGCCAATATGGCGAAGCTGCTGGCCGCGGACGCGTCGTGGGAAGCGGCCAACGCCTGCCTGCAGTATCACGGCGGCTTTGGCTTCGCGGCGGAGTACGACGTCGAGCGCAAGTTCCGCGAGACCCGGCTCTACCAGGTGGCGCCGATCTCGACCAACCTGATTCTTTCCTACGTCGGCGAGCACATCCTGGGGATGCCGCGGTCGTTCTGAGGTTTTGCTTCCGTGGTCTCCTGGACCTTGCGACCCGCCTTCGAGCGGGTCGTTTTTTCTTCCGCGGTCTCCCAGTCGTCAGAGATCCAGCACCAGCTCTGCGCCTTGCGCCCGGGAAACACAGATCAGGATGGACCGATTCGCGGCCCGCTCGCCCTCGCTCAGTACATAGTCGCGATGGTCCGCGGCGCCGGCAAGGAGCGGAACTTCGCAACTCCGGCACAGGCCTTCGCGACACGCTGAGGGCAGGCACAGGCCATTCGCTTCCAGCACGGACAGGATGCTGTCACCGGCGGGAATGGTGAAACGCCCGCCATGCCGCAGCAAGCTGACTTCGAACGCGCCGTCTGGCTTGTCGCTCCGGTCGGCATCGGCGCCGAAGCGTTCGAAGTGTACGGCGCCGGACTCGATCCCGGCCGCCCGGCCACAATCCGACACGGCGTCCATCATCGGTCCCGGGCCGCAACAGTACACGTGCCAGCCGGCAGGCATCTCACGCAGCGCAGCGCCCAGGTCGACCCGTTCGCCGCGATGCTCGTCATCGGCATGCACGACAACGCGATCGGCATGGGACGCAAGCCGATCGAGGTAGGCGGCGCCGCCGCGCGAGCGCACGCAGTACAACAGGCGCCACTCGCGTCCATGCTCGACGCACCAGCGGATCATGCTGAGGATCGGTGTGATGCCGATGCCGCCCGCAATAAACAGATGTCCTGGCGCGGACGCTTCCAGGCGAAACAACGATCGCGGCGTGCCGACCTGCACGCGATCGCCCACTCGCAATTGCTCATGTGCATAGCGCGATCCGCCGCGGGATGCCGGCGCCAGGCCGATGCCAAGGCAATAGCGTCTGATATCGGCAGCCGAACTGGCAATCGAGTATTGCCTCGTCAGGCCGTTGGGAAGCGACACGTCGACGTGTGCGCCGGGATCAAAGCCTGGCAGCGCTGCACGCGACGGGCAGCGCAACTCAACGCCCAGCACGCCCTCTGCTTCCGCGCGCAATCCGGTGACAACCAGTTCCATCACGTCATGCCTCCGTTAGTTGCCGCACCCGCCCACGCTGGGCGGCTTCTTCTTCCAGCCGGCGCGCGACCACCCAGCGGAACTGGGACAGGGCCGCGTCGATGGAGAACGGGATCATCTTGAAGTCGGGCGCGAGTGCCAGCGAGCGCTGCTGCGCGGTGATGATGTCGCGGTCCTCGTCGAACGCGGCCACTACGGCCTGGTGGATGGACCGGGTGACCTCCGGCTGGTCGATCGCGAAGTTATGCGGATGGGCAAAGAAGTAGTGCGTAGAGTTCTCGGTTTCCGGCGTCAGTGCCTGGCAGCCGCGAAATTCCGCGGCGTCGATGCGCCTGCCTTCCGGTGCCCCGGTCCCGGTCGGCGCCATGCCGGAGTCCATCAGCAGGATTGCCGGCAGCGTGAAGTTGTAGATGTTCCAGCGGTCGACCTTTCCCGGCCAGTCCTTGACCTGCTTCGCAAATGGCGGGGCCTCGGTATCGATGGTCCAGCGGGTAATGCGCACGCCATCTTCGAGACGCTCGACCTTCGGCTGTACGCCCGCGTAGTCCTCGCTGCCCCCAAGCGTGGTGGGATGCACGAACGGCAAGTGCGAGAAGTCCAGCAGGTTGTCTGCGATCAACAGGTAGTTGACGTCGTAGTGGATGTAGCCATCGAGGCTGCGCCACGCCGGATCGTCCAACCAGTGGGTGTCAGGGATCAGCGCCGGATCAGCCGCTTCCGCGTCACCCATCCAGATCCAGATCCAGCGATTGCGCTCGACCACGGGGAAGGTCCGCACGCGCGCTTGCGGCGGGATCCGCTGCTGCGCCGGCGCTTCGATGCATTGGCCGGTGGGATCGAACTTGAGCCCGTGGTACATGCAGCGCAGGCAGTCGCCTTCGCGCCGACCCACCGACAGCGGCGCGCCGCGATGGCAGCAGCGGTCCTCCATCGCCACCAACGTTCCGTCTTCGGCCCGATACATCAGCACCGGGATGCCGATGATGGTCCGGCTGAACAAGTCGCTGGCCCCGACTTCCTTGTCCCAGCCCGCCACATACCAGGTGTTCCTGACAAACATCCTCTGTCTCCTATATCGATTTGCGGCCTCTCTGGGGCCGCCTTGACAGGAGATTAGGCAGGGGCTCACTATGCGTCAATCGCATGCAGAACATAGTAAGGATGTACGCAGTGCATAACGCTCCGTTCGACTACAACCTGCTTGCCGTGTTCGACGCCATGCTCCGCGAGCGCAATGTGACGCGTGCGGCGGAGCAGCTAGGCCTGACGCAAAGCGCGATGAGCCATGCGCTGAACCGGCTGCGCAGCTATTTCGATGACCCGCTGTTTGTCAAGACCGCGCACGGGATGACGCCGACGACCAAGGCCGAGGGCCTGGCCGGGCCGATCCTCGACGTCATGACGACCATGCAGACGCGCGTGCTGCCGCAGTCGAGCTTCGACCCGGCGACCATGCAGCGCACGTTCACGCTATGCATGACGGACATGGGCGAGCTGGTATTCCTGCCGCCGCTGATGCAGCGCCTGCGCGCCATCGCGCCGCGCTGCTCGCTGCGCACCTTGCAGGTACCGATGCCGCAGATCGAGGCGCTGCTCGCCTCGGGCGAGGCGGATCTGGTGCTCGGCTCAGTGCGTACCGCACCCGTGGCGCTGTTCCAGCAGCAGCTGTTCATGCATGGATTCGTGACCATCGTCAGCAGCCGCAACCAGACGGTTGGCGACACGCTGACTGTCGAGCAGTTCGAGACCATGCCGCACATTGCGGTCAGCCTGGCGGGGCGCTCGAGCCCGGCCTATGACGCCGCATTTGAGAGCCACGGACTGAAGCGGCGCGTCTATGTCTACACACCGCACTTCCTGAGCGTGCCGCTGCTGATGGACCGGGAGCCTGACCTGATCGCCACCGTGCCCGAGGAGCTCGCCAACGTCTTCAGCCGATATGGCGTGGTGCGCGTGGTGAAACCGCCGGTTGCCTTGCCACCGTTCGCGTTGAGCCAGTACTGGCACCCGCGCTTTCACCACGATCCCGCGATCGTCTGGTTGCGGCAGCTCGTCAAGCAGACCTTCGATCAGTATCCGGCGATCCCCGCATTGCCAGCAGATGACGCCTCGCTGAAGCGACGCAAGGATGCCGGGCGCAAGCCTGCAAAGAGCACTAAGCGATAGCCGCCAGCACGCTCAGTTTTCCTGCCACGGCATCTCCTTCCACAGTTTCTGGAAGCCCGCCTCGCCGCGCTCCAGCTCTGCGCTGTAGGCCGCCGGCGCCAGATAGCGCAACGGCGCATACATCGCTTCGGCCTGCTCGCGGAACTGCGGATCCGCGACCACGCGCGCCATCGCCTCCACCAGTTTCTTCCTGACCGGTTCAGGCAGGCCCTTGGGCGCCGCCAGGCCGCGCAGCGAAGCCAGTTCGATGTCGAAGCCCTGTTCGCGGAAGGTGGGCACGTTCGGGGCCAGTGCTGCCCGTGTTGCGCCCATCTGGCCAATGAACTTGATCGGCGAGCCGCCTTTCTGGTACTGCAGCGCTTCGCCCACGTTGATGGCACCGATGGTGAGCTGCTGGCCGACCAGCGCCGCGCGGACGTCGCCTGCGCCCTTGTAGCCGACATGGGTCAGCTTGACGCCCGCGGCCTTCTCGAACAGCAGCATGGCGAGGTGGTCGTCCGAGCCGACGCCGGTGGTGCCGACTGACACCTCTCCCGGATGCGCCTTGGCATGGCGCACCAGCGCGGCCAGCGAGTCAATGCGATTGCCGTTGTGTACCGTGAAGCCGCCCGGATCGTCGACCAGGTTGCCGATCAGGTCGAAGCTGCGCCAGGTGAAGGTGGTCTTGCGTTCGATGGGAATAGTCAGCAGGTTCGGCGTATTGATAAAGCCGAGGGTGTAGCCGTCCGGCGCGGACCGTGCCAGTTCGGCGAAGCCGATGGCGCCGCCCGCGCCGGGCTTGTTCTGTACCACCACCGTGGCACCGCCGAGTTGCTTCTCGAGGTGGCGGGCCAGCAGGCGTGCCACCAGGTCCGTCCCGCCCCCGGGACCGTAGGCCACGATCATCTGGATAGGGCGGTTGGGATAGGGCGCCTCTGCCTGTGCGCCGGTCGCGGCGGCGAGGCCGCAGGCCAGCGCGAGCGCGCCGGCCAGGCGAAGGGGAAAGCGCCGGCGCCATTGGTCTTGGGTCGGGTGCATGGTTGGTGTCTCCTCGCCGGTTTGGTATGCCAGCGTGTTATGTGTAAAGAATAGTCCGCGGAATTGCGGGCTAAGGTGTGACCGATGACACGGCGGCATCCTGCAACGCTGCCGCGATGCGCTGTTGCGCACGCGGCCAGACTTCGGGGTTGACCAGCCGCTCGGGCCGCTCGCCACTGGCCAGCAGCGTGACGATTTGAGTGGCGGCCAGTTCGGCGTTCCTGCGCCGTGCCTCGTGAGTAACGCCAGCGGTGTGGAAGGTGGCGACGACGTTGTCCAGCGCGAGCAAGGGGTGGGCGCGCGGCGGCGGCTCCTGGTCCCACACGTCCAGACCGGCGCCGGCAAGACGGCCACTGGCCAGCGCCGCATGCAGCGCGCCCTCATCGTGGATGCCGCCGCGCGCGGTGCTGACGAAGATGCTGCCCGGCCGCATCGCGGCAAAGGCGGCGCCATCCATCATGCGCAGCGTGGTGGCGTCGCGCGGGCAATGCAGCGAGACCACGTCGGCACTGCGCAGCAATTCCTCGAACGACACCGCCTGTGCGCCGCGCGCGGCCAGCTCCGCTGCATCCAGCGCCGGGTCGCACCCGATCACGCGCATGCCGAAGGCGCGGCCGAGTGCGGCGACGCGGCGGCCGGCGTGGCCCACGCCGACCAGGCCGAGCGTGCGGCCGCGCAGTTCGTGGCCCATCAGGTCCTCACGGCTCTCGCAGTTGTGCGCGCGCAGGCTGCGGTCGGATTCGGCGATGCGGCGCAGTACCGCGAGCATCAGGCCCAGCGTCATCTCCGCCACCGAGTCGGCGTTGCCGCCGGCCTGGTTGAGCACCGCGACGCCGGCCTCGGTGCAGGCATCGATGTCGATGGTGTCGCAGCCGGAGCCGCTTGACGATACCGCCAGCAGGTTAGGGCAGCGCGCCAGCAGCGCGGCGTCGGCGAACCAGCGGCGCGGGATCTCGTCCTTGGCGGCCGAGATCTGGTAGACAAGGGCGCCGGAAAGCCGGTCCCAGGCGGCCGCGTCGGCGCCTTCGCGGGCGCAGGTATGCAGCGTCAGGCCTGGCGTGGCCGTAATGATGCGGTCAAAGGCCGCGTCCAGCCAGTGGTCGAAACGGACCACCGTGCCGGCGGCAGGCATCGGCAGGACGGGCGCGTTCATACGGCCACCCCCTTTTCGCGCAGCGTGCGCTCGACCCAGCTCCGATCGGCGCGGCCTTGCGCGATCGACTCGAGCACCGCTGCTTCGGTGCGTTGTACGTTCTCCACGCGCGCGGCGATTTCCTCGGCATCCTCGGCCGCAACGACCAGCAGGCCGTCGCCATCGCCCAGCACCAGGTCACCGGGGCGCACCACCATGCCGTCGATGCAGACGGGTACATGCAATTCGCCGGGACCGTCCTTGTAAGGACCGCGGTGCGAGACCCCGCGCGCATAGACGGGCAACGTCTCCTTGCCGATCGTATCGCTGTCGCGGATCAGGCCGTCGATGACGAAGCCCGCTGCGCCGCGCGCGATCGCCAGCGCCAGCATGATCTCGCCGATGATGGCATTGGGACCGGCGCCGCCGGCATCGACGACGATCACATCGCCGGGTCCGCAGAGGTCGAGGGCCTTGTGCACCATCAGGTTGTCGCCCGGGCGCGTGCGCACGGTGAGGGCGCGGCCGGCCAGGACGCCATCGCGCCGGTGATAGGGTCGCAGCCGCGTGGTGCCGACGGTGCGGCACATTGCGTCGCTGACATTGGCTACCGGGAAGCTGCGGTAGCGTTCCAGCAGCGCGTTGCTGACAGTCGGCGCCGGCTTGGGGTGGATGCGAAAGCCGTGAAGCGTGCTCATCGATAAGTCTCCGGGTGAGGGGGCATGTGGGGTAGCGAAGCGGCAGGCCGGATGCAGGCAGGGCCGATGTCTGCCAGCCGGGTCAGGCCGAGCATTGCCATATCGCGCGAGATCTCGGCCTGCAACAAGTCGATGGCGTGCGCCACGCCGGGGGTGGACCCGACCGTCGCCGCATAGGCGAACGGCCGGCCGACAAAGACGCAACGCGCGCCGAGCGCGAGCGCCTTGATTACGTCGGTGCCGCGGCGTACGCCGCTGTCGAGCATCACCGGCAGGTCGGGCACGGCGTGCACGATCTCAGGCAGGACGCGCAGCGGCGCGATGGCGCCGTCCAGTTGCCGGCCGCCGTGGTTCGAAACGATGATCCCGTCCACACCGTGCCGACGCGCCAGCAAGGCATCTTCCGCGGTCAGGATGCCCTTGACCACCAGCGTGCCTTGCCAGCGCCGGCGGATGGCTTCAAGGTGCGTCCAGGTGAAATGCGCGCGGTCGGAGAAGTCGCGCAGCACGCGCGATGACAGGATGGGCGCGCCGCGGTGCGCATAGGCGTTCTCGAAATGCGGCATGCCGTGCCGCAGCAGCGTGCGCGCAAAGGTGCCAAGCAGCCAGCGCGGATGCGTGATGCCTTGCCATGCCAGGCTCAGGGTTGGCCGCAGCGGAGTCGAGAAGCCGGCGCGCACGTTGTTCTCGCGATTGCCCGCAACGGGCGTATCGACGGTGATTACCAGCGTCGATACACCTGCCGCCTCGACGCGCGACAACAGCCCGTCGATCTGTGCCATGTCGCCGGGAAGGTAGGCCTGGAACCAGGTGCCGGGCGCGGCCGCCATCACTTCTTCCAGCCGGATCAGCGATGAACCGCTCATGATCGCCGGCACCGCGGCCCGCTGCGCGGCCTGCGCCAGCACGATATCGCCGCGGTAAGCGAACAGCGCGGCGATGCCCATGGGCGCAACGCCGAAGGGGGCGGCATAGCGCCTGCCGAACAGCTCGAAGCCCAGTTCGCGCGTGGCCACGCCGGCAAGCACGCGTGGCCGCAACGCGATCTCTGTGAAGGCGCGGCGATTCTCCGCCAGCGAGACACTGTCCTCCACCGCACCGCTGACGTAGGCGTACAGCGGCCGGGGCAGGCGGCGGCGGGCGAGCGGTTCAAGGTCGTTCAGCGAAAGCACTTGGC
Source organism: Cupriavidus sp. GW821-FHT07C08 (assembly GCF_059419025.1). NCBI lineage: Bacteria > Pseudomonadati > Pseudomonadota > Betaproteobacteria > Burkholderiales > Burkholderiaceae > Cupriavidus > Cupriavidus sp. GW821-FHT07C08. The sequence continues at coordinate 41,731 of NZ_JBWKQZ010000032.1, read as the reverse complement.
TGCGCAAGGTACCTGCGCCGCTTGCGCTTGCAGTCGTCACGCGCGGCGCGGAAGCGGCGCCGACGGCATCTGTGGCGCGGTCAGCGGCGTTTTCTGCAGCAGGGGCATGAAGAGCTGACATGATCGATAGGGGGCCAAGGCGACGACGAGGCTTCAATCTAGCAACCGCAAGGAATCGATAAAAGCGAAAAATAACGAAGCTATAATTTCGCTTTTAGGAAACCGACAATCGCCGCCCGCGGCGCGGATCCCATGACCCTCAAGCAACTGGAAGCCTTCTACTGGGCCGCGACCTGCCTCAACTTCTCGGTAGCCGCCGACCGCTGCCACCTGTCCGTGTCTTCGCTGTCCAAGCGGGTGGCCGAGCTTGAAACCTCCCTCGGCGTGCAGCTGTTCGACCGAAGTGGCCGCCGCGCCGAGCTGACGGCGCAGGGCGAGCAGATGCTGCCGCGTATCCGCGAACTGCTGCGGGTCGCGGCCGAGTTGCAGCAGTCAGCGGGGCAGAGCCGTGGCCTGCAAGGCCGTTGCTGCGTGGGCCTGGGCGAACTGAGCGGCCTGACCTGGCTGCCCCGGCTGGTACGGCAGACGGCCATCCGGCACCCCGAGCTTCAGCTCGAGCCCTACGTCGATATCGGTCAGGTGCTGGAGCAGCGCCTGGAAGATGGCGAACTCGACCTCGCGGTGATCGCCGGGCCGTCATCGCGCAGCAGCCTCGCGTCGGAGCGGATCGCGCAGGTCGACTTTGTCTGGGTCGCGAGCGAGTCTTTTATCGACCAGACCGGCACCGACGATCCGCGGCGGCTGATGGCGGAGCAATTGCTGCTGTCCCTGCCGGTCGGCGCGGGCGGCACCCGGGTGCTCGACCAGTGGCTGGCCACCCGTGGCATGGCGGTCAACCGTCGCCTGGTGTGCAACAGCTGGGGCGCCGTGGTCGGCATGGTGGCGGAGGGGCTGGGTTTCGCCTTCATGCCAAGGCAGTGGGCCGAAGCGCTGGAAGCGCGCGGGGTGTTGCAGATCCTGAAGAAGGGCGGCGCGCTGGAACCGCTGCACTATGTCGTGCAATGGCGTCGCGACGACGCGCGCCTGCTGATCACGGAGATGCGCGATGTCATCAAGGACGTAATCGAATTCCAGGCGCCGCGTTGCCTGGTGTAGACCGCGTCTCGCAGGGTAGATTTGGCCCAAGGTGTGCAGATTTCGCACGCGGCAGTACAACCGTCGCCTCTATGAGTGGCAGTGGCGCGCCCGTTGCACGCCTGGAACGACATTTGCGAGGGATTTTTTTAACCCGCCGGCAGATGGCGGGCCCTGAACAGCGCCGCGGACATTGCATCTGCCATGGCCCGTGCCGGATGACCGCGGCCGTCATGGAGACGACCATGCCAAGGGCATCGAGCATAGCCCAAGCCAGGGCAGACAAGAGAGCAGGCAAGTCGCCGACCACCCAGGCCGGCCATTTCGTTCGTGACGAGATCGAAGCCGTGCGAAAGGGTAAGCACGGCGTGCGCTCGGCCAAGCAGGCCATAGCGATCGGTTTGTCGGAGGCACGCCGCGCTGGCGTCGACGTGCCGCCAAAGAAGGGCGCGACCAAGGCGGAAACCAAGGCTGCTGCCGCCAAGGCCGCACCGCGACGGGCGAGTTCAGAAAGCACGGCCAAGCGGTCCCAGGCTGCGCTCAAGGCACTCAAGCGCGAGAGCACCGCCGGTGCTTCTCCCAAGGCGCTGTCTGCCCAGGCGAAGAGCGCGGCAAGCAAGCGCACGGCGACCGATCGCTCGGCTGCCGCGAAGAAGGCCGCCAGCACCAAGGGAGCTGCCGGTCGCTCCGAAGCGGCCCGCAAGGCCGCTCGCACGCGTGCGGCAAGGAAGGAGTCCGCCCGTTAGCCAACCAGCGTACCGCTGTCGGCAAGCTGCGAGCCTGGCACGCCGCGCTCTCCTGCGTTCACCGCACTAAACCGACACGGAGGTAAGCCACCCACTCTCTCGCCGGCTTCGACTGTGCGGTCGAGCAGCGAGTAGGTCTCTTCGGCCAGGGGGCTGGCGTAGAATCTGCCAGTGCGCCCTCGGAGCGCGGAACGCCGGGGACACCGGCTTCGATCATGGCGCGTTTGGCGCTGACCTTGTCGCCCATGCGCCGGATCGAAGCCGCGGTAGGCCCGATGCATACCAACCCGTCCCTTCCAACGGCTTCGGCAAAATCCGCGCTCTCGGACAAGAACCCATATCCGGGATGCGATGGTCTTTCACGTCGTGTGTCCGAGGCTTCCCCCAACGGAATCAACTTCTCCGACCCCCCTGAATTGAGAGCCATAGATGCGATCGCCCCGCAAGCTGTTTCACATGGCCGCCCTGCTGGCCTCACTTGCCGTCGTCGGCCAGACGCGCGCGGCGCCCTACCCGGATCATCCTGTCGAACTCGTGGTGCCGAGCGCGGCGGGCGGTGGTACTGACACGGTTGCGCGGGCCTTCAGCGAAGCCATGCGAAAGTATCTGCCGCAGCCGCTGACCGTGGTGAACAAGCCAGGGGCCAGCGGCGCCATCGGCATGACGGATGTGGCCCGCGCCAAGCCCGATGGCTACAAGCTCGGCATCATCATCGCCGAAGCCGTGATCGTCCCGCATCTCGGGCCGACCACCCTCGACGCCGCCGAGCTGGTGCCGATCGCGCGCCTGAATGCCGATCCGTCCGCCATCACGGTCAAGGCCGACGCGCGCTGGAACACCATCGAGGCGTTCCTGGCATTCGCCGCGGCGCGCCCGGGGGAGGTGCAGGTCGGGAATTCCGGCCCGGGCTCGATCTGGCACCTGGCGGCGACGGCGCTGGAGGACAAGGCGCACGTCAGGTTCAATCATGTGCCGTTCTCCGGTGCCGCGCCGGCCCTGGTGGCGTTGATGGGCGGGCACATCGACGCGGTGGCCGTCAGTCCCGCCGAGGTATCGGCCTATGTGGCCGCAGGCAAGGTGAAGACGCTCGCGGTGATGTCCGAGCAGCGTGTCAGGGGTTTCGAGAGCGTTCCGACGCTGCGTGAGCGCGGTATCGACCTCTCGATCGGCACATGGCGCGGGCTGGCCGCGCCCAAAGGCACGCCACCCGAAGTGCTCGAAACCCTTGCGGCCGCCAGCCGCAAAGCGGTGGCGGATCCTGTGTTCGTGGCAGCGCTGCGCCGGCAGAACCTGGGCATTGCCTATGCCGACGCGGCGACGTTCAAGGCGATGATCGCGGCAGACAACGCGGTGATGAAGGCACTCGTGGCGAAGACCAACCTCAGCAAGTGAGGCAGTGCGTCCGCATCGATCCAGAAGGGCCAAGGGCGGCTCAAGACAGGCGCGCAATCTCCTCAAGCAACGCGGTCTCCATCGCCTCGATCGGCGCGCGTGCGCAGCCGGTGTAGAACTCGACCTGGGCGCACGCCTGGTGCAGCATCATGCGCGTGCCGTCGATGGTGCGGCAGCCAAGCGCGGCAGCATCCCGGATCAGCTTGCTCCTGACCGGGATGAAGGCAGCGTCCATGACGATCAGATGTGCGGCGAGCTGCCCAGCGACGGGGTTGACATCGGGTGCGCGAAAGCCGGCGGCGGTCGCGTTGGCGAGCATGTCGAAGTCCGCCGCGCGGAAGTCCGTCAAGCCGCCGCCAAAGCGCAGGCCAAGCGAGGCGGCCAGTTCCTCGCCGCGCGCCGCCGTGCGGTTGAACACGGTCACGCTGGCGCCGGACTGGCGCAAGCCATAAGCCATCGCCCGCGCCGCGCCGCCCGCGCCCAGCAGCGCAATGCGCTTGCCGGCCACTTCCGTCACCTCCTGGAACGCCCGCACGGCGCCGATGCAGTCGGTGTTGTAGCCGGTCAGCACGCCATCGATATTGTTGATGGTGTTGACCGCGCCGATGGCGCGGGCGGTCTCGTCGAGATGGTCGAGGTGCGCGATCACGGCCTGCTTGTGCGGCATCGAGACATTCATGCCGCGCACGCCGAGCGAGCGGATCGATTGCACCGCGCCGGGCACGTCCTGCACCCCGAAACAGACAAAGGTGTAGTCGATACCGAGCGCCCGGTAGGCGGCATTGTGGATGCGCACATTGAAGGTGAAGGGCTCGCCCATGATCGAGCCGCACAGCGTGGGAATGGAACCGGGCATTGCGGGGTGTCCTTGCGGGGAAAATCAGGCGGCTGCCTGGACGGCAAAGGCCGCCAGGTCGAAGCGCGCAGCGGGTTGCCGCCCGGCGAGCGCGTCCAGCAGGTTGCGCGTGGCAAGTTCGGCCATGGCGCGCCGGGTCTCATGCGTGGCCGAGCCGATATGGGGCAGGGCTGTCACCCTGGGATGGCTGCGCAGCGGTGAATCCTGAGGCAGCGGCTCGGTGGCGAAGACGTCCAGCCCGGCCGCGCGCAGGTGGCCGCTTTCAAGCGCCGCGAGCAGCGCGTCTTCCTGCACGATCTGGCCGCGGGCGCCGTTGACAAAGATGGCGCCGGGCTTCATCAGCGCGAACTCGCGCCGGCCCAACAGGCCACGCGTGCTGTCGGTCAGGGGCAGCGTGACGGCGACGATATCGGCCCTGCGCAAGGCATCGTCGAGTTCCGTCCGGGTGGCGCGTCCCACCAGGTCAGGCGGTTCCGCTGCGGTCTCGTTGACGTAGAGCACCTCCATGCCGAAGCCGAGCGCCGCGCGTCGCGCCACGGCCTGGCCGATGCGCCCGAAGCCCAGGATCGCCAGGGTCTTGCCGTGGACGTCCCAGCCGAACAGGCTTTCACCGATATTGGCGGTCCAGCGGCCTTCGCTCACATGGGCCGCCAGCTCGACCAGGCGGCGGCTGGTGGCCATGATGAGCGCGAAGACGGTGTCGGCGGTGGTCTCGGTGAGTACGCCGGGCGTATGGCACAGGGTGATGCCGCGCCGGTGCAGGCAGGGAAGGTCGTAGTTGTCGACTCCGACCGAAATACTCGAGATCACCTCCAGCCGGCTGGCGTCGGCCAGTTCCACGGCGCCGAGCTTCACGCTGGAGCCGATCAGGCCATGGGCGTTGGCCAGCGCGGCGCGGAAGGCCGGCCGTTGTGCCGGCTGGCGCGGGTCGGCCACGATCACATCGTGTTCCGACTCGATCCTGGCGAGCAGGTCATCAGGAACCGGGCGGAACACTAGAACATTCTTGCGCATGGGTAATCCTTGCTGGGGCTTCACAAACTGGCGGCCGCCAGTTGGGCATGGGTCGGCAGGCCTTCGGTATCGCCCCGCACCTGCACCGCCCGCGCGCCGATCCAGGCGCCGCGCCGGACGGCGTCGCGCACTGGCCGGCCCTCCAGCAGCGCGCTGATCACGCCGACGGCAAAGCCATCGCCGGCGCCAACGGTATCGACAACATGCTCGACGCTGAATGCCTCGACATGGCCGGTGCCGCCTTCGCCATCGAAGTAGGCGCCGTCGGCACCCAGCTTCACCACCACCAGCCTGGCGCCGCGGGCACGGTAGAAGGCGGCAATGCGCTCCGGCTCGGCATGCCCGGTGAGGAAGCGGCCTTCTTCGATGCCGGGCAGCACCCAGTCGCACTGCTGCGCCAGGTCGTTCAGCGTGTCCCGCATCAGCTCGGGCGAGGCCCACAGCGTGGGCCGCAGGTTGGGATCGAACGAGATCGTGCGGCCGGCGGCCTGCATGGTGGCGATGGCCTGGCGCGTGGCAGCCTGCGTGCCTGCGGCCAGCGCGGGGAACACGCCGGTGACGTGCAGATGCCGCGAGCGCCGCAGCCACCTGCCATCCAGGTGCTCCGGGTTCATGCGGCTCGCCGCCGAGCCACGGCGGTGGTATTCGACGGGCGGTTCGCTGCCGTCGTCGACCCGGCCCTTGAACTGGAAGCCGGTGCGCTCGCCGGGCTCGCACACCACCTGGCTGCAATCCACGCCTTCGCGCTGCATTTCACCGAGCAGGTAGCGCGCCATCGAGTCGTCGCCCAGCCGGCTGGCCCAGCCAACCTTCAGGCCCAGGCGCGATAGGCCGATGGCCACGTTGGTCTCGGCACCGGCGGTGCGCTTGTGGAAGGTCTGCGCGCCTTCGAGCGGCCCGGCTTCGCCGGCGACCAGCATCAGCATCGCCTCGCCCAGGGTGACTACGTCAAGATCGGTGCTCATGCGGGAATCTCCACCGAACGCAGCAGTTCGACATGATGGCGCGTGACCTGCACCAGGTCTTCGCCTTGCAGCGGGAATTCGATCGCACGCGCAACGTGCGTGGGCAGGCGGCGCAAGACGCTGCGCCAGGGTGCCGCCGACTGGTCAAGCGGCACCGCGATCCATTTGGCGGGCGTGCGCTGCACGCCTTTGCAGTGCACGTAGCCGACGCCGGCGCCGAAGACCTGCGCGGCGTCGAGCGGGTCTTCGCCGGTCCAGTGCCAGTTGCCCATGTCGAAGGTCATCGGCACGCTCTCGCCGAGCGCCGCGATACGCGTGAAGAAGTCGCGCAGCGGCGGTACGGTGCCGGCCTGGGCGGTCTGGTCGTTTTCCACGACGAGTTCGATGCCATCGTGCCGCAGCCAGGGAAGCAGCGCTTCCAGCGCCGTGCCCTCCCGATAGCCGCCAAGCGACATCTTGACCCGGGTCGCACCGAGCGAAAGCGCGGTGGTGAAGGCGCGGTCGAGCGCGGCGGCATCGAGGCTGCCTGCGTCATTCCACAGGCCTTCCGGGCTGGACCAGACCACGCTCAGCCCGTGCTGCTGGGCGACCTCGCGCTGTTCAATGACTTCCTCCTTGTGCCCACGCTGGAGTTCGCCGCGGAATTCCACGCCGTCCGCGCCGGCTGCCGCGGCAATCCGCGCGAGCGCGGCCTGTCCGTCGCGCAGGGCGAGGTCGGCGCCATAGGCCGTCAGCGAGATCAGCACCGGCGGGCGCGAAGCACCATCTGCTTGCCACTGGCTCATTTCAGGGCTCCCGCGCTGAGGAATTGCTGCAGTTCCGGTGTCCGCGGCTGCGCGAACAGCGCCTTCGACGGGCCCGCCTCGTGCACCTTGCCCTGGTGCATGAAGATGGTGGTATGCGCCATGCGGCGCGCGAACTCCATCTCATGCGTGACCAGCACCATGGTCATGCCGGAGGCGGCCAGGTTCTCCATGACCCGAAGCACTTCCGCCGTCAGCTCGGGATCGAGCGCGGAGGTGACCTCGTCGAACAGCATCACCTTGGGCTCCATCGCCAGCGAACGGGCAATGGCCACGCGCTGCTGCTGGCCGCCCGAGAGCTGCTCGGGGTAGCAGTCCTTCTTGTCGAGCAGGCCGACCTGGGTCAGCACCTGGTCGACGATGCCGTCGATCTTGCTTGCGGCCATCTTCTTCACGATGGACGGTGCCAACGCGATGTTCTCGCCCACGGTCAGGTGCGGAAACAGGTTGTAGCTCTGGAACACCATGCCCACGTCGCGGCGCAGGTCGAGCAAGCGCTTGCGGTCGTGATCCAGCTTGTGCCCGGCGACGGTGATATTGCCGGCGTTGATCGTCTCCAGGCCATTCAGGCATCGCAGCATGGTGCTCTTGCCGGAGCCACTGCGGCCGATGATGGCGACCACCTGGCCCGGCTCGATCGCAAACGAAACGCCCTTCAGGACTTCGACGGCGCCATAAGACTTGTGCACGCCTTGTGCTTCAACGATTGACATGGAGCCTCCTTTCCATGCGCCGGGCTGCCGCCGACAGCGGGAAGCAGAGCGCGAAGTAGATAAGTGCGACGACGACGAAGACCGCGAAGGGCTGGAAGGTCGCGTTGTTGATCAGCTGGCCGGCGCGGGTCAGTTCGATGACGCCGATGATGGAAGTGATCGAAGTGTTCTTCACCAGCTGGACCGAGAACCCCACCGTGGGCGGCAAGGCCAGCCGCACGGCCTGCGGCAGCACCACGTGGCGCAGCTGCTGCCAGCGGGTGAGGGCGAGCGCTTCGCTGGCTTCCCACTGTCCTTGCGGTACGGCCTCGATGCAGCCGCGCCAGATCTCGCCAAGGTAGGCGCTGGCGTAGATCGACATCGCCAGCATGGCCGCGACCATCGGCGACAGCTTGAGTCCGAGAACGGAGAGTCCGTAGTAGCTCAGGAACAGCACGATCAGCACCGGCGTCCCTTGCACGACCTGGATATAGGCCGTGCTGGCGAGGCGCAGCAGCGGGCTTCTGGAGGTGCGTGCCAGCGCCACCAGGAACCCGGCCAGCGTGCCGCCGACGAAGGCAAGCAGGGTCACCCACAGCGTCCAGCGTGCCGCCAGCAGCAGGATTTCAAGATGATTCCAGGAGAACTCGGTGATCATTTCGCGCTCCCTGCAACCGCTGCCGTCAGATCCGTTTGCGCCAGCGGCACGACGCGGGCTGTGCGGGCCAGCTTTCGTGCGCGCGCCACCACGCGGCGCCGCTTGAACACCAGGTTGCCGATCAGGGCGAACATGGCGCGCAGCAGCAGTGCCAGGCCGATATAGACGAACATGACCAGGATGTAGCTCTCGAAGGTGCGGAAGGTCTGCGAATCGACCTGGCTGGCGACCGCCGTCAGCTCTTCCACCGAGATCGTCGACACCACGCTCGAGGTCAGCATCATCAGCGTGAACTGGCTGGTCAGGGCTGGATAGACCTTCTCGAAGGCCGGCACCAGGGCGACGTGGCGGATCAGCTGCCAACGTGTCATGCCCAGCGCTGCGGCGGCCTCGAGTTGCGAGCGGTGCACCGCCTGCAGGCCGGCTCGGATGATTTCCGTCGAGTAGGCGCCGAGGTTTACGGTCATGGCAATCACCGCGGCGGTGACGGCATCGATCTGCAGGCCCACGGTGGGCAAGCCGAAGAAGATGATGAAGAGCTGGATCAGGAAGGGCGTATTGCGGATCGCCTCGACGTAGGCCCTGGTGGCACGCTGCAGCCACGGACCGCCGAATGCGGCAGCAATGGCGCCGGCGGTGCCGACCACGGTGCCAAGCAGGATCGAGCCGAAGCTGAGCGCCAGCGTCATCGCCGCACCTTCCGCGAAGCGATCCAGCTGCGACAGCACCGGGGTCCATTCGAATTGGTAGTTCATGTGGGTCTCCTGGCGCGCCGGCTGGCGCCGGCGCGCAACCTCAGACGGCCTGGATCAGAACGCTTGCAGCGTGGGCAGCGCCTTGCCGGTCCACTTCTGCGCAATGGCATCGAGTTCGCCATTGAGCTTGACGTAGGAGATGGTGGTGTTGAGCCACTGGCGCAGCTCGAAGGCGTCGCGGCGCACGGCCATCGAATTGGGCTGCACCGAGAATGCGAACTTGGCGTCGAACTTGCCGGCGCCGCGCGCCTTCATGATCTCGTTGCCGGTGGTATTGGGCAGGGCAATGGCTTCGACCTGGTTGCTGATCAGGGCCTGCGCGCAGGTGGCATCGTCCTCGAAGCGGACGATGTTCATGCCGGGCACGGCCAGGCGGGTCAGCGCGCTGTCCTGCGTGGTGCCGCGCGTCACGCCGACCTTCTTCTTTCCGAGTTCAGTCAGCTTGGCGTACTTGGCAGCGGTGGGAGCAAAGATCGTCAGCTCGAACGCGCTGTAGGGCGCACTGAACATGATGGCCCGCGCGCGTTCGGGCGTCGGCGCCAGCGTCGCGACCAGGAAATCGACCTTGCCGGCCTCCAGCGCCGGGATCCGGCTGGGCGAGGTGAGCGGGACGATATCGACCGGAACGCCCAGGTACTTGCCGAGCAGGTTGGCCACGTCGACGTCATAGCCGGCGGGTTTGCCGGTGGCGTCCGTGGTGCCGAAGGGCGGCGCACCGGTTACCACGCCGATGGTGACCTTGCCCTTCTTGACGATCTCGGCGACGGTCTGCGCCTGGGCGGTGAAAGCGGCGCTGGTCAGGACCAGCAGAGTCAGCACGGGCGCGGCTACGCGGCGCAACAAGCGTTGGACGTTCATCAATGTCTCCTGCACGGTTATGGAATGTGTCGCTGGCGTCGCAGCGTTTGGCAAGCACCGTCTTGAAACCGGTTTCAGAATTATAGGAAACCGGTTTCAGAGATCCAGCAGTGGAAACCCTTACGGGCAGAAACCGCGTTTGGCGGATGCGGAAACAGGCACGTCAGGCACCCGCTGGCCGTGCCAAGCGGGAGCAGGCGTGGATCAGGCGTGGATCAGGCGGGCACGGCGGACGCCGGCGGGGAAGGGCTCTGCAATCAGGCGCGGCGGGTGGATCCGCGCGTGACCAGGGTGCCGGGCAACAGCACCCGGCGCGGCGGCAGTTGCGCGCCTTGCAGGCGCTCGATCAGGCAGTTGGTGGCGACGCGCCCGATATCGTCGGTGGGCTGGGAAATGGCGCTGAGGCCAGGACCAACCAATGCCGCCCATTCCGGATCATCGAAACCGATCAGCCCTAGGTCGGCGCCAAGTTGCCACCCCAGTCTGGCGGCTGATGCGGCCACGCGCAGCGAGATCACTGCGTTGGCCGCCAGCACGGCAACGGGTGCCTGTCCGGCGCCACGGCGCAGGGCGCGCAGCGCTTCATCCAGGGCCTCGTCGTCACCCCGCTGGGCTTCAAAAACGGTCCCGCCAACCGTGTCCGCGTGTTCGGCGACAAAGGCCTGGAACGCGCGCGCGCGCTCGTTGCGCGAGCTGATGGCCTTGATCGGCTCGCTGATGAACAGCAGGTGCCGGTAGCCGGCTTCGACCAGGTGGCCGGCGGCTTCCTGGACGGCGGTCTGGTTGTCCAGGGCCACCAGGTCGACTTCGGCATCGCCGACCTTGCGGTCGACCAGTACCACTGGCTTGCCCAGCTGCGCCGCATCGGCCAGGGCGCCGGCATCGTGGCCCAGCGTGTGCAGGATAAAGCCCTCGACCCGGTAGGCCGACAGCGAGCGAATGGCTTCGCGCTCAAGTTGCTCGTCATTGCCGAGGTTGAACAGCATCACCATATAGCCGGCGTCGCGACAGGCCTTCTCGACGCCGCGCAGCACAGCCACCGAGAATGAATTGGAGACATCCGCGACCACCAGCCCGATCAGGCGCGACTTGCCGCGCTTGAGCCCCTGCGCCATCGGGCTGGGGCTATAGCCGAGCGCGCGGATGGCCGCGGCCACGCGCGCCTCCACGTCCGCGGACAACTGCTCGCCGCCCCGGTTCAGGTAGCGCGATACGGTTGCCTTGGAGACGCCCGCATAGTCGGCAACGTCCTGGATGGTGAGTTTCTCTGCGGGTTTCTGGTCGGACACAGGTCGGATAACAGGGCGCGGCATAGGATTCGGGTCTCGGTGAAACCAGTTTCACGATTATGCCTCGGGCGTGTCGGGATCTGCCAGCCTCCGGGCCATTCGATTGCGCTCCGATACCTCGTGCGGCGAGACGCTCTTCGCCTCTTATCTCGACTGAGCCAGCGCTACCGCATCGGCACCTGCCGGAAACCGAAGCAGCCCGGACCTGTCGTTGGCGGCACGCCAAACCGCTTCGGCCACATCGGCCTCGGTCGTCACCGCTGCCGGCTGCGAGAGTGAAGCAAAGATGCGCTGCGTGAAAGACGCGTATACCTCGGGGATCAGGCCCTCCATGCGCGGCCCCCCGTTGCTGGTAAAGCGCGTGGTCGGTCCGTAGCCTGGCTCGACCAGCTTCACGCTCACGTTGAACGCTTCGAGCTCGAACGCGAGCGATGCGGTGAAGCCTTCGATGGCCATCTTGCTCGCGGTGTAGATGGCCACCATCGGCATCGGCGCCAGCGTCGTGCTTGAGGTCACGTTCACCACCACGCCCGACCTGCGCGCACGGAACTGGGGCAGCACCGCCTGGGTCATCGCCATCACGCCGAAGGTGTTGGTCTCGAACACCTCGCGCGTCGTGGCCATCGGCGTGGCCTCGAAGGCGCCAAACAGGCCGATGCCCGCGTTGTTGACGAGCACGTCGATGGGCCCGCTTGCTTCAAGCGCGGCGGCGATGCTGTCCGGCTTCGTCACGTCGAGCGCCAGCACGCGGATCCGGTGGGATCGGGGCAAGAGTTCTTCGTTCGGCGTTCGCATGGTGGCGATGACGTTCCAGCCCTGCGCGTGGAAGTGGCGCGCGGTTTCAAGGCCATAGCCAGAGGAGCAGCCGGTAATCAGCACGGTTTTCATGGGGGTTTCGGTGGTGGATTGGATGCCGGCAACGATAGCGTGGCTGCGACGGACTGCCTACAATGAAAAGTCCAGATTTCATTTGCAATCGTCCGGTGATGAGCGATCCCCTGTCAGAAGTCATCTCGCTGCTGCAGCCGCGTGCCGTGTTCTCCAAGTCCATCAGCGGCGCCGGCCGCTGGGGCGTTCGCTACGCTGACTTCGGCCAGCCAAGCTTCTGCGCCGTGCTCGAGGGCAGTTGTCGTCTCGCCGTCGACGGCCACCATGCCATCACGCTTGAGGCAGGCGACTTCGTGCTCCTGCCGGCAACGCCGGGCTTCACCTTGTCGGGTTTTGAGCCGGTGGCGCCCGAGCGCATCGACCCCAAGGTGACGTCTGCGCCGACGGGCGAAGTCCGTCACGGCAGGCGCGGTGGACGTCCCGATGTGCGCCTGCTCGGCGGCTACTTTGTCTTCGACTCGTCCAATGCCGCATTGCTGGTGTCGCTGTTGCCGGCGCTGGTGCATGTGCGCGGCGCCGAGCGGCTTTCGGCCATCGTTCGGCTCGTCGGCGAGGAATCGGGTGAACGGAGGTCGGGCCGCGAGCTCGTGCTCACGCGCCTGGTGGAGGTGCTGCTGATCGAAGCGCTGCGCTCAACGTCGGGGGAGGATGCGCCCCCGGGCTTGCTGCGCGGCCTGGCCGATGCCCGACTCGCGTCAGCGATGCGGCAGATGCACGCCGATCCCGCGCGCGCGTGGACGGTGGCCCAACTCGCAAAGAAGGCGGCGCTGTCGCGCTCGACCTTTTTTGAGCGCTTCACGCGCGCCGTGGGAATGCCGCCGATGGAATACCTGATCGCCTGGCGCATGGCCGTGGCGAAGGACCTGCTCCGTCGCCATGACTTCGGGATCGCCGAAGTTGCCGAACGGGTCGGCTACGGCTCGGCAAGTACCTTCAGCACCGCGTTCAGCCGGCACGTCGGCCAGCCACCGAGTCTCTACGCGCGCAACCGTTAGAACGTCGCATGGAACGCGACTGCGCCGGACAGAGGGTCCGCTTTGGTTGTGGAAGATGACCTGCCTGGTTGCCGCAGGCAGGTCAGGTGTGCGTCAGACCAGCTTGGTTTCGACGTGGATGCTGCCGTGCAGGGCCTTCGAGTACGGGCAGGTCCGGTGCGCGGTATCTACCAATGCCTGGGCCACTTCAGGTTCGATGCCGGGGATGTGGACATTGAGCCGGGCCTGCAGCAAATAGGCCTCGCCAGCCGTGCCCAGATCAACTTCGGCGTCGACCGAAAGCTCGGCCGGCAGCTTCACTTTCATCTTGCCGGCGGCCAGCCCGATCGCGCCGATAAAGCATGCCGACCATCCCGCGGCGAGCAATTGCTCCGGGTTCGTGCCCGGGCCTTTGGTGCCCGGCGAGGACAGTTGAAGGTTCAGCCGGCCGTCGTCGCTGTGGGCTTCGCCGTCGCGTCCACCTGCGGTGATGTGGACTTTGCCGGTGTACAGCACTTTTTCGATACGGGTCATGATGCGTTCCTTGGTCATTCAGAGAGTTGGGGTTCAGGCGTAGGCGCCGTCAAGATAGGGGTCGACACTGCGCGCCGGGTCCGCCGACACGCCGGTGCGGTCCAGGCCGGACAGGGTGCGTGCGCCGTCGTAGTACGGATCAACGTTGCGCGCACCGTCCGTGAACGGGTCGACGGCACGCGCGCCGTCGCTGTACGGGCTGCGTGCCTCTTGCACGGAGCGGGCACCGTCGGTGAAGGGGTCTCGCGCGCCCGGCTGGGACAGTGCGGCGGCCTGCGCACCGGCAGCGGCGGCAACCAGGGCGATGGCGAAGACAAAGCGCTTGGCGATGTTGTGGGTAGTCATGATCGTCTTCCTTAAAGGTTTGGGTTCGGTATTGCGCGGCAGGGACTGGCTTTGTTGAGGTTCGCCGCCGGGCCACGGAATGCATTTAAGGCGATCGATGTATCTGGCCCGTAGCGCGTGAGGGGTGTCTCTGTCGAAACACGTATCGTTGCAGCTGCGTGATACAGACGGGTACAAATTCATGCGCGAACGGGCTGGGGAGCCGCATCGGCAGGGGACTCGGACAGGCTTATGCGCCACATTCTGCGCCTCTGCATGCACCTAGGGTTTCTCCCGAAAATCCTCCGTACTCCCTTGTTTTGATTGTGATTCTGGTTGAACCGCAGCCGTTGCTAGTCGTGGCGGTGACCAACTTCGACCTTGACCATCCGTCGAAACCGCCGATAATGCAAACGTTTGCAAAGGAGGCAAAACATGGAAACTTCCAGCGAGCGGCAGGCGCCACAAGGCGAGCGTCTGGCGCTGATCGAGGACGAACACTCGGTGACAGGCGTGGTCCAGGCGGCCATGGCCAATACCACCAATCCCCGCCTGCGCTTCATCATGGATTCCCTGGTGCGGCACCTTCACGGGTTCCTGTCCGAGGTGCGGCTGTCCGACGAGGAATTCGAGCTTGCCCTGGGGTATATCGCCAGCCTGGGCCATGCGACCAATGCCAAACATAACGAGGTTGTCCTGGCTGCCGACGTGCTGGGGCTGTCGACGCTGGTGACCGTCATGAACAACAGCACCAGGGACGGGCGCACGCCCGGCGCGCTGCTCGGCCCGTTCTATCGCGCCAACGCGCCGCGTTATGACTGCGGTGACTGCGTGGTGCAGGACGACGCGCCTGGCTTGCCGCTGCTGGTCAGCGGCACCGTGCGCGCGACCGATGGCACGCCGCTGCCAGGCGCGCTGGTCGAGATCTGGCAGGCGTCGCCGGTGGGACTGTATGACAACCAGGATCCGACCCAGCCCGACCGCAACCTGCGCGGCTGCTTCCATACCGATGAAAGCGGCGGCTATCACTTTCGCACGGTGCGGCCTGCCGGCTATCCGGTGCCGACCCACGGCCCGGTAGGCACGCTACTGGCCGAGCAGCAGCGCCATCCGTACCGGCCGGCGCATATCCATTTCATCGTCGCGGCGTCGGGCTACCGGACGCTCGTCACCCAGGTGTTTGCCGACGCGCCGGACAAGCTGGAATCCGATGTCACCTTCGGCGTGCATCGGCAACTGGTTGGCGATCTCCGGCTGCACCACCAAGGCCCCAGCCCGTGGGGCGATGTGCCGGCACCGTTCTACACGCTGGCGTTTGATTTCACGCTCGAGCCCGGCGAGCAGACCTTCCCGAAGCCGCCGATCGACTGATCGCCGGATCGGCTTCCCCTGACCCATTCCCACATTGAAACCATGAGTGCTACTTCTCTTTCCGGCAAGGTGGCCGTGATCCTCGGCGGCACCGGCGCCATCGGCTTTGCCGCCGGTGAAACGCTGGCGCGCCTTGGCGCAAGCGTCGTGCTGACCGGGCGCGACGCCGACAAGGCGGCCAGTGCCGCGGCGGCCTTGCCGGCCGGCAACCATCTTGCCGCCGTGGCCGAGATTGCCGACAGCGCCTCGCTGCGCGCGCTGTCCGACGAGGTCAGCCATCACTACGGCCGCGTCGATATCCTGGTGAACACCGCGGGCTTTACGCGGGCGATCCCGCACGCCGACCTCGACGCCCTGGACGATGCGCTGATCGATGAACTGTTTGCCGTCAACTGGCGCGGGCAGTTTGCCGCGATCCGTGCGTTCGCGCCGCACCTGCGCGCCAATGGCGACGGGCTGGTCGTCAATGTCGGGTCTATCGCCGGCCGTACGGGGCAGGGCAGCAATGTTGCGTACTGCGCTGCCAAGGCCGGGCTCGATGTCATGGCGATGTCGCTCGGGCGCGCGCTGGCGCCGCATATCCGCGTGCTGAACATTTCACCGGGCGTGGTCGATACCGCCTTCGTGCCGGGACGCGACAGCGGTTTCAACGAGCGCGCCGCCAAGTCGACGCCGCTCAAGCGCGTCGGCCAGGCACAGGATGTGGCCGATGCCATCGCTGCCTGCGCGACCTCACTGCGCTTTGCCACTGGCACCACCATCGTCGTGGACGGCGGCCGCCAGCTCGGATAGGCCAGGCCCTGCTTGCTTACCCAACCGCATTTCCATCACTGACCTTCGCTCATGCACGCACGCAAGACCATCATCACCTGCGCGGTGACCGGCAATATCGTCACCCCGGAGCAGCACCCCGGCTTGCCGGTCACGCCGGCCCAGATTGCCGACGCCGCGCTGGAAGCCGCCGAGGCCGGCGCAGCTGCCGCCCACATCCACGTGCGCGACCCCGAAACCGGGCGGCCGTCGATGTCGCTCGACTACTACGCCGATGTCATCGACCGCATCCGCAAGCGCAACCGCTCGCTGATCATCAACCTCACCACCGGACCCGGCGGCCGCTTCGTGCCGAGCGAGGACGAGCCGCGCGTGGCCGCGCCCGGCACCACGCTGCTGCATCCCGCCAAGCGCGTCGAACACATCGCGGCGCTGCGTCCGGACGTCTGCTCGCTCGACCTGAACACCATGAACTCCGGCGGCGACGTGGTCATCAACACGCCCACCAACGTGCGCAAGATGGCCGGCGTGATCCGCGCGGCTGGCGTCATGCCCGAGCTGGAGATCTTCGATTCCGGCGACCTCAACATGGCGCTCGACTTCATCCGTGAGGGCGTGCTGGACGGCCCCGGCCTGTGGACCTTCGTGCTGGGCGTGAAGTACGGCTTTGCGCCCACGCCGGAAACCATCTTCTACGCGCGCAACATGCTGCCCGCCGGCGCCCACTGGTCGGCCTTCGGCATCGGCCGCGCGGAGTTCCCGATCGTGGCCCAGGCATGGCTTGCAGGCGGACACGTGCGTGTCGGCATGGAAGACAACATCTATCTGGAGAAGGGCGTGCTGGCGCCAAGCAACGCGGCGCTGGTCGCCAAGGCGCGCGACATCGTCAGGTCGCTCGGCGGCGAGATTGCATCGTCGGCCGAGGCCCGGCGCACGCTTGGCCTGCGCGAGGCCTGATCCCGGCCATACCGAACTAAACATTTCAAGAAGGAATCACCATGAACACCATTCGAGTCAGCGAGAAAGCCGCCAATATCGATGCCCTGCAACTGGAGCTGCTCGGCGTGCCGCGCCCGGAAGCGGCGCCGGGTCAGGTCATCATCGAGGTGGCCAGCGCCGGGGTTAACCCGAGCGACGTGAAGGCAACGCTCGGCCTGATGCCGCATGCGGTCTGGCCGCGCACGCCAGGCCGCGACTATGCAGGCCTGGTGGTCGACGGACCCTCCGAGCTGCTGGGCCAGCAGGTCTGGGGCAGCGGCGGCGAACTCGGCATCCGCCGCGACGGCACGCATGGCAAGTATCTGCGCATCCAGGCCAGCGCGGTGCGCGCCAAGCCGGCGTCGGTGTCACTGCTGGAAGCCGGCGCCGTGGGTGTGCCGTTCATTACCGCCTATGAAGGGCTGCGCCGCGCAGGCATGCCGCAGGCTGGCAGCACCGTGCTGGTGTGTGGCGGCAACGGCAAGGTGGGGCAGGCAACGATCCAGATCGCCACGGCGCTCGGCGCGCGCGTCTTTGCCGTGGAGCGCACCGCGGAGGCCTATCGTGGCCATGCCAGCGGCGACGTGCGCATGATCGATGCGAGCAGCGAATCCATTGCCGCCGTGGTGCGCGAAGAGACCGACGGACACGGTGCGGATATCGTCTACAACACGGTGGGAAGCCCCTACTTCGAACAGGCCAACCAGGCCATGGCGATCGGCGCGGCGCAGATCTTCATCTCGACCATCGAGAAGCCGGTGCCGTTCGATATCTTCGCCTTCTATCGTGGCCAGCACACCTATGTGGGCGTCGACACCCTTGCGCTGGACAGCAACGCCTGCGCGGGCATCCTTGACCAGCTCGCACCGATGTTTGCCTCGGGTGCGCTGCGGCCGTTCCCGGTCCTTTCCGACTACACCTATGCGCTCTCCGATGCCAAGGAGGCCTACCGGGCGGTTCTGCAAGGCGCTACCGAACGCGTGGTGCTGAAGCCATGAACACGACCCGGTTCGCACAGGCGCCAGCCTACTTCCCGCCCAATCATGAAGGCATGCACTGCCTGCGCCTGCAAGGGCATGAAGCGGGACCGTCCGAAGCCTTGTGGATGGGGGTCTCGGTGGTGCTGCCGGGCGGCCATACATCGATGGATGCCTCGCCGGTGGAAAAGCACTATGTCGTGCTGGAGGGCGAAGTCCGCATCGCCACGCCCGACGAGGTCGTGACGCTGGGCCAGTTCGATTCCGTGCGCCTGGCGCCGGGTGAGGCGCGGCAGGTGTCGAACCCGGGCAACCGGCCGGCGATGCTGCTGCTGGCGATGCCGTATCCCAAGGGCTGATTTTCTCGGGCCGTACTGCAAACGATTGCAAAAAGAGCGGAGCAGTCGGCCCGCCCACAACAACCACCGCAAACCAAGGGGAGACAAATGAAATCCATCAGAAGGCGCAGCCATCTGCTCATGCTGGCCATGGCCGCAGGCTGTGGCGGCGAGGCCTGCGCGCAGTCAGCCGTGACCCTGTACGGGCGCATCAATACGGCACTGGAGTATTCCTATGCCAACACCGCGACCGACGGCACCCGCCTTGGCGGCGTGGGGCGCCTGACCAACAACCGCTCGGTCTTCGGCATGCGCGGCGAAGAAGCCCTGGGCGGCAGCCTGAAAGCGATCTGGCAGATCGAAAGCAATTTCTCGCTCGATACCGGCCAGGGCCAGGTGGCCGGGCGCAATACGCGGGTGGGGCTGCAGGGAGATGCCGGCACGCTGTTCCTGGGGCACTGGCAGACCCCATATACCGAATCGACGCTGGCCTACGACCCGTACTATCCGACTACCGCCGGCTATATGGCGCTGATTGGCAACGGCTCCACCTCCAGTTCCGACAACGTGCAGGACACCAGCTCGTTCGACCGCCGGCAGAAGAACATCATCGTCTACAAGACGCCGTCGTTCGCCGGCTTCAGCGGTGCCGCGGCGTGGGGCGTGAACGAGGAGAAGACCACCGTACCGCGCAATCCCGGCCTGTATTCGTTCTCGGCCGCCTACGACAACGGCCCGCTCAACGTGGCGCTGGCCTATGAAGTCCACCAGCACTACCAGACCGCCGGCCGCAACGATGACGCGATGAAGGCGGGCGTCTCGTACAAGTTCCCCACCACCACCGTGGCGCTGCTCTATGAACGGCTCCACTACCGCACCGCGACCGGCGACCTGACCCGCAACGGGTACTACGCCTCGCTGGTGCAGAAGCTCGGGCCGGGCAGCGTGCGCGTCGGCTTTGGCCTTGCCAGCAATGGCGCGGGCAATGCGACCGAGACCGTGGGCTTCTTCCGCAGCGGTGCGGAAACGGGCGCCACGCAGATCACGGTCGGCTACGACTATCCGCTGTCCAAGCGCACCGCGCTGTATGCGTACTACAGCCGCATCAACAACAAGCGCAATGCGATCTATGACTTTGCCATCAATGAACTGGGCGTGAGCGCGGGTGCAGACCCGCAGACGGTCGCGCTCGGCATGCGGCACTTCTTCTGAAGTGAGGAGACACAGAATGATCCGATCCATCCAAGGCACCCTGCTGGCGCTGGCGTCATCGCTCATGCTGGCGGCAGCACCCGCGGCCCACGCGCAACCGCAATATCCCAGCAAGCCGATCCGGCTGGTGGTGCCGTTCTCGGCGGGCAGTGCCACCGACATCCTGGCGCGCATCATCGGCAGCAAGATGGGCGAGGGCGGCACCTACCAGGTGATCGTCGACAACCGCCCCGGCCCCGGCGGCACCCTGGGCGCCACCGGCGTGGCCAAGGCGGCGCCGGATGGCTACACGCTGATCCTGGTTTCGGTCGGGCACGCCATCAACGCCACGCTGTATCCCAAGCTCTCGTATGACACGGTGAAGGACTTCGCACCGGTCTCGCTGGTGGCCACGGTCCCCAATGTGCTGGTGGTCAATGCCGGCAGCAAGTACAAATCGGTGCGGGATGTCGTCAACGCCGCCAAGGCGACGCCGGGCGCGCTGAATTTCGACTCGGCGGGTTCCGGCAGCTCCACCCACCTGAGCGGCGAGATGTTCAAGATGCAGGCCGGCATCGACATCGTCCATATCCCGTACAAGGGCACGGGCGAAGCGCTGACCGACGTCATGGCTGGCCGGGGCGACATGATGTTTGCGCCCAGCGTATCGGCCATGCCGTTCGTCAAACAGGGCAAGCTGCGGGCGCTGGCGGTCACCACGGCCAGGCGCGCCAGCGCGCTGCCGGATATTCCCACGGTGGCGGAGTCCGGGTTCCCCGGCTACGCGTTCGACTCCTGGTTCGGCGTGCTGGCGCCCGCCGGCACCCCGAAGGAAGTCGTCGATGCGCTCAATGCCGAGATCGGCAAGGCATTGGCCGCGCCGGATGTGCGCGAACGCCTGGCCGCCCAGGGCGCGGAGCCAAAGCGCTCGTCGCCGCAGGAGTTTGCCGCCTATATCCAGGCGGAGATCGGCAAGCTGGCGCCGGTGATCAGGCAATCCGGCGTGAAGGCAGGGCAGTAGCGCTAGCCCGAAGGCGAGCGGCGACGGCGCGGGGGTGGCTTAGAATGGCGTATTCGAACTCTCCCCGGGCTGCCGCCCCGCCAACCGCCGTCATGCCCGAGCGCAAGCGCCTCACCCTGAAAGACCTGGCTGCCGAGATCGACGTGCATTACTCGACCGTCTCGCGAGTGATGAACCCGGCCACGCGGCACCTGGTGGCTGAGGACGTGGCGGCCCGCATCCTGGCGGTTGCCGAGGCCCGCGGCTTCCGCCCCAACCGCATCGCGGCGGGGCTGCGCACCCAGCGTTCCGGATTGGTGGGCGTGGTGCTGCCGGATATTTCCAACCCGGTGTTTCCGCCCATCCTGGCCGGGATTGAATCCGTGCTGGCGCAGCAAGGCTACGTGCCAATCGTGGTCAATGCCGGTACCGACAAAAGCCGGCAGCGGTTTGTCATCGACCAGATGATCGGCCGGCAAGTCGAAGGACTGGTGCTTGCCACCGCGGAACGGGACGATCCGATACTCGCCTACTGCCTCAAGCAGCATATCCCCGTGGTCACGGTCAACCGGGGCGAAGACACGGGCCGGGTGTCCTGCGTGGTGAGTGACAACCTGCTGGCCATGCGGCAGACGGTCGACCACCTGGTCGGCCTGGGCCACCGCCGCATCGGGCATATTGCCGGGCCAGCCTCGCTGTCGACCGGCTTCCTGCGTCGCGAGGGCTTCCTTCAGGCGGTAAAGCGCCACCGCCTGCGCCGCGCGGAATGGCAAGTCATGGAAGCCGCCAGCTATTCGCGTGAAGCCGGACGGATCGCTTGCGAGCAGCTCTTCGCGGCATTCCCGCAGATGACCGCCATCGCCGCCGGCAATGACCTGGTGGCGATGGGTTGCTACGACTTCCTGCGCGAGCGCGGCATGCGTTGCCCCGAGGACGTCTCGGTGGTGGGCCACAACGACATGCCGTTCGCCGACGCCCTTACGCCGCCGCTGACCACCGTGCGCATTGCCGTCCACGAAATGGGCGAGGAGGCTGCCCGCCTCCTGCTCAGGAAGATCGACAAGCCAGCCTCCGATGCCGTCACCGTGCAACTGACGCCGCAACTGATCGTGCGCGGTTCCACGGCAGCACCGCGCGCAGCGGAATAGCCGAGGCCAATGCCGGCTGTCAGGCGTGGGCGCCGTCCTGGTAGGGATCGAAGCTGCGCGCCGGATCAGCGGACGGACCCGTGCGGTCCCACCCGGCCAGGATGCGTCCACCCTTGTCGTACGGATCGACATTGCGCGCGCCCTCGGTGTACGGGTCGCGTGCGTCCTGCACGGCGCGGGCGCCGTCGGTGAATGCGTTGCGTGCGTCCTGCACGGAACGTGCGCCTTCGCTGAACGGATCGCGCGCGCCGGGACCGGCGGCCTGGGCGCTGGCGGCGGCAGCTGCCAGGGCGAGGGCGAGAACAATGCGCTTGGTGAGATCGGTAGTCATGGTCGGTTTCCTTGAGGTCTGGGTTGAACTGCGCGGCCGGGGGATCGTCTTGTCGACGTATGCCGTCGGTTCACGAGATGCATTAAAGGAAACCGGTGTATCTGCGCTATAGCGTGGAGACCCTGTTTCTGTCAGGGCACGTAACGATTCCTGCGCTTGATACATAGCGGTACAAACGGGGCCACGGGAGGAGCGTTCTGGCATGGGTTACCAGAAGGGGACGTGGCGTAAAAGCCGCGCCCCGTCTGAGGATGGGCCGTTACCGCGCGACGCCGTACCGGGCAGCGGGCTGGTCACGCGAAAGATTGGGGCCGAGCGCGGCGCGTGCTGCCTCGAACGTGTTCCAGTCGGCCACGTCGGGCAACGACGGCACGGTCATCACCTCGCCCTGGTCCAGCCCAGCCAGGGCCGCGTCGACCAGGTCGTCGCCGCTCATGACCATGGATTGCGGCAGGTTCTCGACCGGCTGGCCCGCGGTGTCCCAGAACTCGGTGCGGGTGGCCCCCGGCAGCACGGCCTGGATGCGCACGCCCTTGCCGGCAAGCTCATGCTGCAGCGACTGGGTAAAGGCCAGTACAAACGCCTTGGAGCCGCCGTAGACACCGTTCAGGACCTCGGGCGCGACCGCCACGACCGAGGCGATATTGATGATGGTGCCCTCGCCGCGCGCGACGAAGGCCGGGGCGGCGGCGTAGGTGAGCCGGGTCAGCGCCGTGACGTTGAGCTCGATCATTGCCTGCATCGTGTCGACATCCGATTCCAGCAGCGGTGCAGCGCCGCCGAAGCCGGCGTTGTTGACCAGCGTGGTGATGCTTGCATCCGTGCGCAGGATCTCTTCGATGCGTCGTACATCGGCTGCCTGGCCAAGGTCCGCGGTCACGATCTCGACCGAGCGGCCGGTATCGTCGGTAATGCGGCGGGCCAGTGCTTCCAGCCGCGCGCGGTTGCGCGCCACCAGGATCAGGTCGTGGCCCCTGCGCGCCAGGCGCTCCGCATAGATGGCGCCGATGCCGGAAGAAGCGCCGGTGATGAGGGCGGTGCCGGAATGGTTGTGCGTGGTCATGTCAAAGCTCCGGATTCAATGAGGGAGGGAGTATTCGTGGCGGTCGGCCCGGATCGGCCGGCTGCGTGAAACCAAGATTAGGAGCACAATGGCCATGACACCAATGTCATAGATGCCACCTTTTCTGCCACGCACGCAGAATGCCTTTCACTGCCAGGAGGAGTTCGACATGCATCACGTGGCCCTTGCCCTCTATCCCGGCTTCCAGGTGCTGAACCTTGCGGTCTCAACAGTGCTGGAGTTCGCCAACCGCTCGCTTGGCGAGCCGCTGTACCAGGTCCACCTGCTGTCCGAGCATGGCGGATCCGTGTTGAGTTCCGGTGGCTTTTTCGTCAGCACCGAGCCGTTCGGCAAGCGCCGCTTCGATACCGTGCTGGTGGTGGGTGACAACGACGTGCTGCCCACGGCGCCCGCGCTGGTGAAGTTCCTGCAACGTGCCGCGCGGACTTCGCGGCGCATCGGCGCCACCTGCACCGGTGCCTTCAACTTGGCCGAGGCCGGGGTGCTGGAAGGCCGCCGCGCCACCACGCACTGGTACTACGCGGAGCAGTTGCGGCGGCGCTTCCCGAACGTCAGCGTGGAAGAGGACCGCATCTTCATCATCGACGGTCCGGTCTGGACCTCGGCCGGGATGTCGGCCTGCATCGACCTGGCGCTGGCGCTGGTGGAGAAAGACGCCGGTGGCGCGGTTGCGCGCGATGTGGCGAAGTCACTGGTCGTGTATCACCGGCGCGCCGGCGGGCAGTCACAGTTCTCGGCACTGCTGGACCTGGAACCGCGCTCGGACCGCATTCGTGCCGCGCTGGATTTCGCGCGGCAGAACCTGCAACAGGAACTTTCGGTGGACCAACTGGCGGATGCGGCGCACCTGAGCCCGCGGCAGTTCGCGCGCGCATTCCGTGACGAGACCGGGCAGACCCCCGCCAAGGCCGTGGAGCACCTGCGCGTGGAGGCGGCCAGGCTGATGATGGAAAGCGGCCGCCATGCCATCGATGTGGTGGCGCGGGATACCGGCTTCGGTGACCGCGAGCGCATGCGGCGTGCGTTCCTGCGGGCGTTCGGCCAACCGCCGCAGGCGATCCGGCGCATGGCGCGCGGCGACGAATTGCAGACTGCGTAGGGGCGGCCGTGCCGGTACAGGGGCATGCCAGGAAGTCGGGCATCCGACTTGTTACCCCAGGTACCAATTCCTGTTCCCCGCCATGCCTTTATCCCAGGCCGGCGCGCACATAGAGTTGGTCGCGTGACCCTCACCTGATTGGAGCCAGCATGTCTGTGCAAGAACGTCTCGCAGCGCGCGGCCTGGTGCTGCCGCAGCCCCCGCAGCCCCTGGGCAGCTATACCGCGGTCAGCCAGGCCGGCGACCTCCTGTTCATTTCCGGGCAGTTGCCCTTGCAGGATGGCAAGGTGGTCTGGCAAGGCCAGGTCGGCAAGGACCTGGATGTCGGGCAGGGCAAGCGTGCCGCCGAGCTGGCGGCGCTCAACGTGCTGGCGCAGATCCATGCCTACCTGGGTGGCTTCGAGCGCCTGGACCACATCGTCCGCGTCGACGGGCACATTTCCAGCGCGCCCGGCTGGTTCGGGCAGCCGGCGGTGCTCGACGGTGCCTCCGACCTGTTTGGCGAGGTGCTGGCAGAGAAGGCCGGCCACGCGCGAACCATTTCCTCGCACTTCCAGCAGCCGGCGAATGCGGCCGTGATCCTCGTGGTCATTGCCCAGATCCGGACTGAATAAGCAGCGCGGCGTGTGCCGTTACGCCGAGAATTTCTCGACCAGGAAGTCGACGAACGCCCGTACCCGGCGCGAGACGTGGCGGGCGGATGGGTATAGCAGCACAAAGGGGCGGGTACTGCCGCCGTAGTCCTTCAGCACCTCCACCAGCGTGCCGTCGCGCAGGTCCTGTTCCACCACGAAGCGGTAGGTCTGGAACAGGCCCGCGCCGGCGCGCACCAGCGTGGCCCCGCCCAGGATGTCTTCTGAGGCCGCATACGAGCCGGCGGTCACGATATCCGTGTCCTCGCCGTTGACCTGGAACGTCCATGGGATCCGCCGGCCGCTGCTCGGGCGCTCGAACTGGATGCACTCATGCCTGAGCAGGTCTTCCAATGACTGCGGCGTGCCGGCACGCCGCAGATAGCCAGGCGTTGCCACCACCACCAGCTCAGCGTCTTCCAGCTTGCGCGCGATCAGGTTCGAGTCATCCGGCGCACGCCCGCGCACCGACAGGTCATAGGTGTCATCGGCGAAGTCGACGTTGCGGTTGCTGATGTGCACGTCGATCTCGACTTCGGGGTAGCGCTCGCGGAATGCCGGCAGCACTGGCAGCACGCGATAGTGCGCGTAGGGGGTCGGCAGGCTGATCCGCAAGCGCCCCGCAGGGGCAGCCTGCTGGCCGCTGATCTGGCGCTCCGCATCCACCAGCTGCGCCAGTGCGCCGCGGCTCTGCTCGAAATACACCCGTCCTTCGTCGGTCAGGCGGATCTGCCGCGTGGTCCGCACGAACAGCCGCACCCCCAGGCGCTCTTCCAGCCTTTGCACAGTGCGGCTGACTGCGGGCGGTGTCACGCCAGCGGCCACCGCCGCCGCGGTGAAGCTGCCCAGCTCGGCGGCCAGGCAGAACAGCTCGATGCTGCCAAGTTGGAGGTCGTCGAATTGCCGTTTCATTTCTCGCACCGGATCAAGCGATGTATCCATCATATGTGCGCCACTGGCAGAAGTCGATGTCCGGGCCGTGGCTGGCGCCGAAGTGACCGCGAGGCTGCGCACGCCATTCCCGCCGGAGGATTGGTCCCGCGCTATTAGTGCTTGTGGCGCAAGACTGTTTGTGCCGCCAGGGTCTTCGAATGCGCAAGCGAATTGCCTAGATTGGAACCCATCGGAGCCGCCGGCCCGATCGGCAAGCAAGCCGATTCAATCTACATCGAGGTTCAAGAAAATGAGCGCAGCACAGAAAGTCGTTGTCATCACGGGCGCATCGCAAGGCATTGGCGCTGAACTGGTCAAGGCGTTCCGGGAACGCGGCCATCGCGTTGTCGCCACGGCGCGCACCATCAAGCAGTCAGACGACCAGGACATCCTGGCAGTCGCCGGCGATATTGCCGATCCGTCCACGGCGCGCCGCGTCATCGCCGAGGCCGTGGCAAGGTTCGGGCGCATCGACACCCTGGTCAACAACGCCGGCATCTTCATCGCCAAGCCGTTCACCAGCTATACCGACGAGGACTACGCGGCCGCCACTGGCATCAACCTGACGGGTTTCTTCCATATCACGCAGCTGGCCATCGCCGAAATGGAGAAGCAGCGCAGCGGCCACGTGGTCAGCATCACGACCAGCCTGGTCGACCATGCGATCAGCGGGGTGCCGTCGGTGCTGGCCTCGCTGACCAAGGGTGGCCTGAACGCCGCGACCAAGTCGCTGGCCATCGAGTACGCCAAGACCGGCATCCGCGCGAATGCTGTCTCGCCCGGCATCATCAAGTCGCCGATGCATCCGCCCGAAACCCATGCGGGACTGGGCGCGCTGCACCCGGTGGGTCATATGGGCGAGATGCGCGATATCGTCGATGCTGTCCTGTATCTCGACAACGCGCCGTTCGTCACGGGCGAGATCCTGCATGTAGACGGCGGCCAGAGCGCAGGGCATTGAGCGGACACCCCCGCGGCGCGCGCCGGCGCACCGCGGGTGGTTCCCGACGGCGCGATGGGGGAATACCCGTCGCGCCGTATTGCGTTAATCTTTCGGTGCCCGGCGCCGCGCCTGGCGGTTTTCAATCAATCTGCCAAGGTGACGCCGATGGACGCACACACCGACCACATCCTGATCGTGGATGACGACCGCGAAATCCGTGAACTGGTCTCAACCTACCTCACCAAGAACGGCTTGCGCGTTACCGTGGTGCCAGACGGGCGGCACATGCGGTCGTTCCTGGACGTCAACAGCGTCGACCTGATCGTGCTGGATGTAATGATGCCGGGCGACGATGGCCTGGTGCTGTGCCGTGAACTGCGGGCAGGCAAGCACAAGGCCACCCCGGTGCTGATGCTGACCGCGCGCAGCGACGAGACCGACCGCATCGTCGGCCTGGAGATGGGCGCCGACGACTACCTTGCCAAGCCTTTCGCCGCACGCGAGCTGCTGGCCCGCATCAAGGCGGTGCTGCGGCGGACCCGGATGCTTCCGCCCAACCTGCAGATCACCGAGGCCGGGCAGCTGCTTGCATTTGGCGACTGGCAGCTGGACACCACCGCGCGCCACCTGATTGACCAGGATGGCGTCATCGTCGCGCTGAGCGGCGCGGAATACCGGCTGCTGCGCGTCTTTGTCGACCATCCCCAGCGCGTGCTCAACCGCGACCAGCTGCTCAGCCTCACGCAGGGCCGCGAAGCGGAAATGTTCGAACGCTCGATCGACCTGCTGGTCAGCCGCTTGCGCCAGCACCTCAGGGACGATGCGCGCGAGCCCCGCTACATCAAGACCGTGCGCAGCGAGGGCTATGTCTTCTCGACGCCCGTGGAGATCCGGGAGGCACGCCAGTGAATCTCCGTGCCTTGCCCTGGCCCCGTACGATGGGCTCGCGGCTGTTCCTGATCCTGTTGGCCGGGCTTATCGTCGCCCACGGCCTGTCGTTCGGCGTACTGTTTGCCGAGCGCTACATCACCGCGCGCAAGGTCATGCTCGGCACCCTGGAGACCGACGTCTCCACCTCGATCGCCATCCTGGACCGCCTGCCCGCGGCGGAGCGCCCGCAGTGGCTGCGCCACGTGAATCGCGGCGCCTACCAATACATCCTGGGCCCGGGCCTGCCAGGCGTGCCGGAGATGTCCGCGCAGGCCACGGAAGTTGCCGACCGGATCATGGAAGCGAGCGGCGGCCGCTTCGCGGTCAGGGTCGAGTCCATCCCCGGCCAGGGCAAGCGCATGCAGGCCCACCTGACCCTCAGCGATGGCAGCCCGCTGACCATCGACGTGCATCCGAAGCCGACGCCGGTCGCGCAATGGCTGCCTTATGTGCTGCTGATCCAGTTGCTGCTGCTGGTCCTGTGCTGCTGGCTTGCCGTGCGCCTGGCGATCCGCCCGCTGGTGGCGCTGGCCAACGCCGCCGACGCGCTCGACCCGAATGCCAGGACCCAGCCGCTGGGCGAGACCGGGCCCACCGAACTGGTACGCGCAGCGCGCGCATTCAATGCCATGCGCGAGCGCATTGCCAGCTTTGTCGAGGAGCGCGTGCAGATCCTGGCCGCGATCTCCCACGACCTGCAGACGCCGATCACGCGGATGAAGCTGCGCGCCGAAATGACGGAAGACTCTGAAGACAAGCGCAAGCTGGTGCAAGACCTCACCGAGATCGAGACGCTGGTGAAGGAGGGGCTGGCCTATGCGCGCGCCATGCATGGCGATGGCGAGACGCGGTCGCGGATCGACATCGGCTCGTTCGTCGAGAGCCTGGTCTACGACTACCAGGACACCGGCAAGGCGGTCACCATCCTGCAGCGTGCCGGCGGTACCCTCGACACGCGCCCGCACGCCTTGCGCCGCATCCTGACCAACCTGACCGACAACGCCCTCAAGTTCGGCGGGGCGGCGGAGCTGAGCGTGCACCGCGAGGACGGCGGCGCGGTGACCATCAGCGTGCTCGACCGCGGGCCCGGCATCCCGGCAGAGCAGCTAGAGTCCGTGCTGCAGCCGTTTGTCCGGCTTGAGGCATCGCGCAACCGGGAGACCGGCGGCACCGGCCTGGGCCTGGCGATTGCTCACCAGCTTGCGCTGGCGATCGGCGGCTCGCTGACGCTGCGCAATCGCGAGGGCGGTGGCCTGGAGGCGCGGCTCAGGGTGGGTTGAGCCGCCGCCCGCCACGTTACCAGCCGCCCCCCAGCGCACGGAACGTTGCCACCGCCGCGCGGGCATTGTCGGCGCCCACACGTGCCTGCTGGTCGCGCGCGGCCAGCAGCAGGCGGTCTTCCTCCAGCACTTCGAACAGGCTGACCGCGCCGCCCTTGTAGGCGTCCTCGGCGGCGCCGCGCGAGCGCGCGTGGGCAGCCACTTCCACGGTCAGCTCCTTGCCCTGCAACTCCAGCTGGGTCAGCGTAATGATCGCGTTCTCCACGTCCTCGGTGGCGCGCAGCATGGCCTTGCGGTAGGTGGCCAGGGCTTCGGCGTTGGCGCCCTTGGCCTGCGCCACTTCGGCATCCACCCGGCCGAAGTCGAACAGCCGCCAGCGCAGTCCCGCGATCGCGGCGGGCTGGAAGGCGGACCCGGTGAACAGCTTGCCGGCGGAGAGGCTCTCGAAGCCGAGCAGCGCTGACAGCGACAGCTTCGGGTAGTACTCGGCAGTGGCCACGCCGATGCGGGCACTGGATGCCGCCAGCCGGCGCTCCGCGGCAATCACGTCCGGGCGGCGTTGCAGCAGGTTGGCCGGACCTTGCGCCACGGCGATCTGCGGCACGGCGGTGCGCTCGGTCGGCGTCAGGAGTTCGGCGGCATAGGTGCCCGGATGCGCGCCCATCAAGACATCGAGGCGGTTCAGCTGCGTTTCCAGTTCGATCTGCAGCGGCGGGATGGTCACGCGGGTCTGTGCCAGCTGTGCTTCCGCCTGCGCGCGTTCCCGCTCGGCGCCGATGCCATCGGCCAGCCGCAGCTGCACCAGCTCGAGCAGCTTGGCATTGGTCCGCACCTGCTGTTGCGCGATGGCGATGCGCTGCTGCGCGCCGCGCACGCGGAAGTAGGCATCGGCCGCTTCGGCGGTTACCAGCACGCGCACGCCCATGTGCTCGGCTTCCGCGGCCTGGGCCTCCGCGCTGGCGGCCTCGGCGCCGCGCCGCAGGCCGCCGGCCACGTCGATCTCCCAGCTTGCTCCCACACCAGCGCTGTACACCGTCTTGTTGCGGTCAAAGCCCGGCGCGTTCTTGCCGAGGCTGCCCAAAGGCCCTTCCAGCGACTGGCGCTGCCTGGCCACGCTGCCGGACAACGATGCCTGCGGCAGCAGTTCGGCGCCGGCGTGGCTGGCCGCGGCGCGGGCCTGGTCGACCCGCGCAATCGCCGCCGCCAGGTCGAGGTTCTGCTCCAGCGCGCGCTGGATCACACGCGTCAGCGCGGGATCGTCAAAGCCCAGCCACCAGCTGTCCAGTGACGGCGCCGGCCGGGCCGCGTCCCGGGCGTCCAGTGCCGCTGCGTGCGGATAGGCCGCGGGCATGTCCGAGGCCGGCATGTGGTAGTCGGGGCCGGCCGCGCAGGCCACCAGGGCGGCCGCGGCGCTGGCCGCAAGCAGGGTGGGCAGGAGGCGGGCGATACCGGCGCGGGTGCGCCGGAGCGGGGGACGGAATGGACTTTGGGGCATGACGGGCACCTTTCAACAGCGACGAATAAAGCACAAGCCAAAAACTAACTTGCATGATGATAGTTACTACTCTAGACTAACTTTCAAATTGATAGCAACCCCAATTTCGGAGGAAGCCAGTCATGAAGAGAAAGCCGCTTGCTGAAACCCCATGCCCCATCGCTCGCACGGTGGCCCGCGTTGCCGACAGCTGGACCGTCCTGATCCTGCGCGAAGCGTTCTACGGCGTGACGCGCTTTGATGAGTTCCAGCAGAACCTGGGCATCGCCCCCAACATGCTGACCCGCCGCCTGAACTCGCTGGTCGAAGACGGCATGCTGGAGCGCCGCCCGTACTGCGACCGCCCGCCCCGTTCCGAGTACATCCTGACCGAGCGCGGCCATGACTTCCGCCCGGTCCTGCTGGCCATGCTGGCCTGGGGCAACAAGCATCTCGCGCCCGAGGGCCAAAGCGTGCAGCTGGCCAACCGACTCACCGGCGAGCGTGTCGAGCCGGTACTGGTCGATGCCGCCAGCGGCCGCCCCGTCACCGACCCCGATTTCCACATCGCCCCCGGGCCGGCGGCTACCGACGGCCTGCGGCGCCGGCTGGACCGCTCGGCCGAAGCCTGACCCGAACTCTCCCGAACCCTACCGAACCCTCCACCCATGCCGCCTCGCAGGCGGGATAAGTCCTCAAAGCAGAAAGGAAGTGCCATGAGCAGTAATACGCTGACTGAACGGGCGGGTACCGAACCCGTTCCCGCTTCGAAATCCAAGGCCAGCCCCAAGCGGCTGCTGGCAACCGGCGCGCTGGTTGTGGCCGGATTGGCCGCGATCGGATACGGCTACCACTGGTGGACATCGGCTCGCCACCTGCAGCGTACCGACGACGCCTACGTCGGCGGCGATGTCACGGTGATCGGCGCCAAGGTCGGGGGCTACATCGCGGAAGTCGCGGTGACGGACAACCAGACGGTCCACGCGGGCGACGTGCTGGTGCGCATCGACGACCGCGACTACCGCGCTGCACTGGCCAAGGCCGAAGGCGCCGTGGCGGCGCAACAGGCACTGCTGGCAAACCTGGATGCCACCGCGCGCCTGCAAGAGGCGGTCATCGCCCAGGCCAAGGCCGGCATCGCCGCCACCAATGCCGACACCGTACGGGCGCGCGACGACCAGGTGCGCTACGCCAGCCTGGTGGCGAAGGCAGCTGTCTCCATCCAGAGCTCGCAGAAGGCTGACTCGGACTACAAGCAGGCCCAGGCCAATGGCGAGAAGGCGCGTGCCGCGCTGCTGGCCGCGCAGCGCCAGCTGGACGTGATCGGCACGCAGAAGCAGCAGGCGCAGGCGTCACTGGCGCAGGCGACCGCCGAGCGCGACATCGCGAAGCTGAACCTTGGCTATACGGAACTGCGCGCGCCTGTGGACGGCACCGTGGGCAACCGGCGCGCCCGCGTCGGCGCCTTTGCCGGTGCCGGCAGCCAGCTGCTGTCCATCGTGCCGGCCAGCGGGCTGTGGGTGGACGCCAACTTCAAGGAAGGGCAGCTGGCGCACATGCGCCCCGGCATGGCGGTTGAAATTGAAGCCGATGTGCTGCCGGGGCGGGTCTTCCATGGCCACGTCGCCAGCCTGGCGCCGGCCACCGGTGCGCAGTTCAGCGTGTTGCCGCCGGAGAATGCCACCGGCAACTTCACCAAGATCGTCCAGCGCGTGCCGGTGCGGATCCGCCTGGACGAGCAGGACGCCCGGCTTGGCGTCCTGCGCCCGGGGCTGTCGGTGATCGCCCAGGTCAACACGCAGCCAGGCAAGCAGGTGCAGTGATGACCACGGCCACCCTGACCACCCCCGCGTCCGCCGTGGCGATGCCGGACGAGATGTCCACCGCCGCCAAGGTGTTCGCCTTCAGCACGATGTGCGTGGGCATGTTCATCGCCTTGCTGGATATCCAGATCGTATCCGCCTCGTTGCGCGATATCGGCGGCGCGCTCTCGGCCGGCGCCGATGAAACCGTCTGGGTGCAGACCAGCTACCTGATCGCCGAGATCATCGTCATTCCCTTGTCCGGCTGGCTGTCGCGCGTGATGTCGACGCGCTGGCTGTTCGCCGCCTCCGCGGCGGGCTTCACGGTGGCCAGCCTGCTGTGCGGGGTGGCGTGGGACATCAACAGCATGATCGTGTTCCGGGCGCTGCAGGGTTTCCTGGGCGGCTCGATGATCCCGATGGTGTTCACCACGGCTTTTGCCTTCTTCGTCGGCCCCCAGCGTGTCATCGCCGCCGCTACGGTCGGCGGGCTGGCCTCGCTGGCGCCGACGCTGGGGCCCACCATCGGCGGCTGGATCACCGATCATTATTCCTGGCACTGGCTGTTCTTCATCAACCTGGTGCCAGGCATCTTCGTCACCATTGCCGTGCCGCTGCTGGTCAAGGTCGACCGGCCCGACTGGTCGCTGGTGCGCGGTGCCGACTACCTGGGCATGGGCCTGATGGCGCTGTTCCTGGGCTGCCTCGAATACACGCTGGAGGAAGGGCCGCGCTGGGACTGGTTCGGCGACGACGTGATCCTGGCCACCGCCTGGATCGCCGGCCTGTCGGGCGTGGGCTTCATCTGGCGCACGCTGACCTATGCCAACCCCGTGGTGGACCTGCGCGCGCTCAAGGACCGGAACTTCGCGCTCGGCTGCTTCTTTTCCTTTGTCACCGGCATCGGCATCTTTGCCACCATCTACCTGACCCCGCTGTTCCTGGGGCGCGTGCGCGGCTTCAGCGCGCTCGATATCGGGCTGGCGGTGTTTTCGACGGGCGTGTTCCAGATGGCGTCGATCCCGCTCTATGCCTTCCTGGCCAACCGGGTCGACCTGCGCTGGCTGATGATGATCGGCCTGGGGCTGTTCGCGGTGTCGATGTGGTACTTCGCGCCCATCACGCACGACTGGGGCGCGGCGCAACTGCTGCTGCCGCAGGCGCTGCGCGGCATGGCCCAGCAGTTCGCGGTGGCGCCCACGGTGACTCTGACCCTGGGCAGCCTGCCGCCGGCGCGGCTCAAGCTTGCGTCCGGGCTGTTCAACCTGATGCGCAACCTGGGCGGGGCCATCGGCATCGCGGCCTGCGCGACCGCGCTCAACAACCGCGGCAACATGCACTTCCTGCGCGAGGCAGAGCACCTGAACATCCGCAATGAAGCCATGGGCAACCTGTTGCAAGGGATCAGCGACCAGTTCGTCGCGGTCGGGCACGATGCTCTCGATGCGCAGACCGCGGCCCTCAGGCAATTGTGGGGGCTGGCCTGGCGCGAGGCGCAGACCCAGACCTTTGGCGACATCTTCCTGCTGATCCTGGTCTGCTTCGCGATCGCCACCGCCATGGTGCCGCTGATGCGCAAGGTTGGAGCGCCGAAGGGCCCGTCGGCAGACGCGCATTGATGACGAAAAGATCATGAAAATCAGTATGTGCAAGCGGTTCCTGTCTGTCGCGCTGATCGCGGGGAGCGCCACGGTGGCGTATGCGGGGGAGCGCCCGCGCGACAACGGTGTGGCGTGCGCTCGTGCAGCTAATGCTTATTGCAATCTTCCAGATCAGGGCAACAGGCCAATGCCGCAAGGCGTGCCGCAGGGAGAGTCCACTTGACCAGTCCTTCAGCCGGGCTGCTTTGTATCCAAGTATGTCGCCATCGCGGATCAATACACAGCGATACAAATCGCCTGAAATCCGACACATGCCGCGTGCCATGGCCGCCTAGACTCGTGCTCACATTGATCACGCAAACAGGAGAAGAAAATGTCGAAGACAGTCGATCTACCTCGTCGAGGCTTTCTGGGTGCAGCGGCAGTGACGCTGGCCACCGCGCCGTTCGGGCTGCCGCAGGCCGCCCGCGCGCAAACCGGTATGTCGAAGGCGCCGGCGGTGCCCTTGACCACGCCGGGCACCCATGCCAGCTTCGCCCCGGTCAAGCACGTCAACGCCGGCGTGCTCAATATCGGCTACGCCGAGGCCGGCCCTGCCACAGGGCCCGTCGCGCTGCTGCTGCACGGCTGGCCCTACGACATCCACAGCTTTGTCGACGTGGCACCGCTGCTGGCGGCCCGCGGCTACCGGGTGATCATTCCCCACCTGCGTGGCTTTGGCTCGACGTCCTTCCTCTCTGCCGACACCATGCGCAACGGCCAGCCCGTGGCGATCGCCGCCGACATGATCGCGCTGATGGACGCGCTGAATATCCGCAACGCCGTAGTGGCCGGCTTTGACTGGGGCGCGCGCACCGCCGACATCATGGCGGCGATCTGGCCGGACCGCTGCAGGGGGCTGGTTTCTGTCAGCGGGTACCTGATCGGCAACCAGGCAGCCGGCAAGCAGCCGCTACCGCCTGAGGCCGAGCTCCAGTGGTGGTACCAGTTCTATTTCTCCACCGATCGGGGCCGCGCCGGCTACCAGAAGTACACGCACCAGTTCGCCAGGCTGATCTGGAAACTGGCATCGCCGCAATGGCAGTTCGATGATGCGACGTTCAACCGCAGCGCCGCCGCCTTCGACAATCCCGACCACGTTGAAATCACCATTCACAACTACCGCTGGCGGCAGGGGTTGGCCAGCGGGGAAGCCAGGTTCGACGACCTCGAGAAGCGGCTCGCCACGGCGCCCGCCATCGGCGTGCCCACCATCACCATGGAAGGCGATGCCAACGGCGCGCCGCACCCCGAGCCGAGCGCCTATGCCAGCAAGTTCACGGGCCGCTACGAGCACCGGAACCTGACAGGCGGGATCGGCCACAACCCGCCGCAGGAAGCGCCCACCGCATTTGCGCAGGCGGTGCTCGATGTTGACAGGCGCTGACGCATGAGGGGCGCAATGCGCAGCTTGCTGATACTGGCTGCCATGACGCTGTCGGCGCTGGCATCGGAGCTGGGCGGCGCAGGCCATCGGTGCGCATGGTCGGGCATGCCCCGGACCATGCGCCCGGATAAGCGGGCACGAAACAAGGGCGGCCCGGGCGCTGAGGGCATTGCCATGCCCCAGCACCCGCCGCCGCCCGCCTGCCGCGCTCAGCGCAGCGACCTGAACGCTGCGCGCAGCTCTTGAGCGAAC
Source organism: Cupriavidus sp. GW821-FHT07C08 (assembly GCF_059419025.1). Taxonomy (NCBI): domain Bacteria; kingdom Pseudomonadati; phylum Pseudomonadota; class Betaproteobacteria; order Burkholderiales; family Burkholderiaceae; genus Cupriavidus; species Cupriavidus sp. GW821-FHT07C08. The sequence goes on along the minus strand of NZ_JBWKQZ010000032.1, from coordinate 6,288 downwards.
AGCTGCGGCTCTTCCCATGCCGCGAAGTGGCCTCCCTTGTCGACCTTGTTGAAGTAGGTCAGCCTGGGGTAGGCGCGCTCAGCCCAGGTGCGCGGGGTGGAGCTGCTCGCCAGCGCCGCCAACATGAGCCCGCGACATTTCAGCCGCGAGTTCCGGCAGAGCACGGGCCAGTCCCCGGCACGTGCCGTCGAGCGCTTGCGCGCCGACATGGCCCGCGTGCTCGTGGAGGCCGACGCGCTGACAATCGAGCGCATCGCGAGCAAGACCGGCTTCTCCGACCCGGAGCGCATGCGGCGAGCGTTCCTGCGGATCTTCGGCGAGCCGCCGCAATCCCTCAAGCGTGCCGCCCGTGCGCGGCGCATCGCGGAGTCGGCCGCCGTGTGACGGAGAGCGGCAAGGCGACAGCTTCGCATCAATGCAAGTGCAGGCCGGGCGCTGCGCTTCGCTTCGCTATTCGGGACACCGGCGCATGATAATATTCGCATGCGAACGAAATCTCACCCTTTATGACGCACCAGACATGGAACATCGCCTCGTCTACCTGTTGAACGTGGGCCAGCGGCGCCTGCACCGGTGGTCACAAGCGCGCACTGCCGCGGGTGGCGTGACATCAGCCCAGGCCGGACTGCTTTTCTTCCTGGGCAGCAACGATGGCGCGCTGACGAGCGAGGCTGCCGCGGCGCTGGACCTGGGCGCGCCGGGGATGAGCGGCCTGGCGGAGCGGACCGAAAGGGCCGGCCTGATCGAGCGCCGGCCGGACGAGAATGATGGCCGTGCCTCGCGCCTGTGGCTGACGGAGGCAGGGCGCCTGGCACGCCAGCGTTCCAAGGCGAGCATGAAGGCATTGAATACCAGGCTGACCGAAGGTTTCACCGCCGCCGAGATCGACGTGGTGGCGCGCTGGCTGACCAGCCTGCAGACAAAGTTTCCGGCCGCGGACGAGGGCGAGGTGTAGCCTGGCAGCGGCCGGAAAGCGAGGCAGTCGACTTACTGCCCGGCAACCCTGGTGAAGTCTGGTTTGCGTTTTTCGGCGAAGGCCGAGAATGCTTCCCGGGCTTCCGCACTGGCCAGCCGCTCCTCGAACCTGGCGCTTTCGCTGTTCATCTGCGAAACCAGTTTTTCCGCATCGCGCATGAGTTGTTTCATTGCGCTCAGGGAGCCCGCCGGCCTGGCGGCAATCTTCTCGGCCATCCGGCGCGCATCCGTGCGCAGCTGGTCATTTGCGCAAACCTTGTTCGCAATGCCCCATGCCACGGCGGTTTGCGCATCAAGCGGCTCGCCCAGCGCGAACATCTCGAAGGCCCTGACGTGTCCGATCCGCAGCGGGAGCAGGTAACTCGAAGCCGCTTCGGGAACCAGGGCGAGATTGACGAAAGGCGTGATCAGTTGCGCGTCCTGGCCGAGCACGACGTAATCACAATGCAGCAGCATGGTGGTCCCGACGCCGACGGCCTTGCCATTGACCGCGGCGACAATCGGTACGGTCGAATTGGCAAGGGCGCGCAGGAAGCGATGCACGTGACGTTCGCCGGGGCCATTTCCCGATGCGATCGCCGCGAATTCGCCGAGATCATTGCCGGCGGTAAAGGTGTTCCCGTCCCCCTGCAACAGCAATACCCGGATAGCCCGGTCCTGCTGTGCCTGCTCGATAGTATCGGCAAGCGCGCCGTACATCTCGTTCGTCAAGGCGTTCATCTTGTCCGGCCGGGCAAGCGTCATGGTCAGCACGCCGCCGGTGAGGTCAACGCGGATTTCGGGGGTCATTGGTCGGTCTCCAGGTGAGAGTTGCACGCCTGCCGTGCAGGCATCGCGATTAAGTTCGCATGCGAAGTATATAGATAGTTCGCGCGCGAAGTAAACGGTTGGGGCCGGGCAGTGTACGGAATCGGCGCTGGGGTAGCGTCCTCGACACAGACGGTGTGGGCAGGCGCGTGCTTTCGGTGCCTGACGGGCGCGGAATACAGTACAAGCGAAAAACGAACTTGCATAATGATAGTGACTACCCTAGACTAACTATCAAACCGATAGCAAGTAGGTTTTTCGAGGAAGCCAATCATGCAGAAGAAGCCACTGGGCGAAACGCCGTGTCCGATCGCACGCACCGCGGCCCGCGTTGCCGACAGCTGGAGCGTATTGATCCTGCGCGAAGCCTTTTACGGCGTGACCCGGTTCGACGAGTTCCAGCAAAACCTGGCTATCGCGCCCAATATGCTCACGCGTCGCCTGAACTCGCTTGTCGAAGAAGGCATGCTTGAGCGTCGCCAGTACTGCGACCGCCCACCCCGCTCCGAGTACATCCTGACCGAGCGCGGGCGCGATTTCCGCCAGGTGCTGCTGGCGATGCTGGCCTGGGGCAACAAGCATCTCGCGCCTGAAGGCGAAAGCGTGCAGTTGGCCAACCGGCGCACCGGCGTGCGCGTGGAGCCTGTGCTGGTCGACCCCGCCAGCGGGCGCCCGGTCACCGATGCCGACTATCACCTTGCGCCCGGCCCCGCCGCCAGCGACCGCGTGCGCCAGCGGCTGTCCCGCTCGGCGGAAGCCTGAGCCGGATTTCCCGCGCAGCTAATTCTTGTTCCAACCTTCAAGGCCCGGCCACCGGGCGCATACCGGTTGGAGTGCGTGCGGCCGATTGAAACTGGTTGTTTGGTAGGGAGAATGCGATGCATGCAAGAGATGTCGTGCTGTGCCAGCCGGTGCGCACCGCTATTGGCGCCTACAACGGCTCACTGAAGGCCGTTCCGGCGGTTGATCTCGGCGCCGCGGCGATACGGGCAACCGTGGCACGGGCGGGAATCGATCCAGGCGAGGTCGGCAGCGTGGTGTTCGGAAACGTGATCCAGGCCGGCAACCGCATGAACCCGGCCCGGCAGGCTGCCATCGGGGCAGGGCTGCCGGTTTCGGTTCCCGCGATGACCGTCAACCGCGTCTGCGGCTCGGGAGCGCAGGCGATTGCCACGGCCGCGGACGAGGTGCGGCTCGGCTATGTCGACATCGCTGTCGCCGGCGGCATGGAGAACATGGACCGTGCGCCTTACCTGATGCCGTCCGGCCGCTGGGGGCAGCGCATGGGCGATTCCGTCCTGTACGACAGCATGCTGCACGACGGCCTGTTTGACGCCTTCTCCGGTGAGCACTCCGGATGGCATACCGAGGACCTTGTCGCCCGCTACGCGCTGACCCGCGAGGCCCAGGACCGCTGGGCCGAGCGTTCGCAGCGGAACTTCGCGCTGGCGCAGGCGAACGGGCGATTCACCGGCCAGATTGCCGGGGTGACCATCAAGGGGAAGGGCGGTACGGCCATGTTCGAGGTGGACGAAGCCAACCGCCCTGATACCAGCCTCGATACGCTTGGCCGGCTCAAGCCGGCGTTTCGCCCGGACGGCACGATTACCGCCGGCAATGCGCCCGGGCTCAACAGCGGCGCAGCGGCCATGATCGTTGCCGAACGTTCGCTGGCTGAAGCCAGGGGGCTGGAGCCGTTGGGACGATTGGCCGCTTACGGTGTCGGGGCCGTGGAGCCCGGCATGTTCGGGCTGGGCCCGGTCCCGGCGGTGCGGCAGGCGCTGCAACGCGCCGGTTGGGAGCTGGGCGACATTGAACGCATCGAGATCAATGAAGCATTTGCCGCGGTGCCGCTGGCCGTCGCGGCCGAGCTCGGATTGCCGCACGACATCATCAACGTCGACGGTGGTGCCGTTGCCCACGGCCATCCGATCGGTGCGACCGGCGCGGTGCTGACGACGCGGCTGCTGCATGCCATGCGCGCCGACGGCATACGGCGCGGCATCGTCACGCTGTGCATCGGCGGCGGACAAGGGATTGCGCTGGCGCTCGAGGCGCTGGCCTGATCCGTCTGTTCCCGTAACGGGCGTGCATGCATCGGTGAGATCAGCGGCAAATCTTCTGGAGGAGCAAAAATGAACATTCAATACATTGAGGACCTCGCGCCGGGCCAGAAATACGGTTCGGGGCGTCTGACCGTCGAGCCTGAAAGGATCAAGGCCTTTGCTGCCGAGTTCGACCCGCAGCCTTTCCATCTCGATGAAGCAGCCGCCCGCGACACGCTATTTGGTGGACTGGCTGCGAGCGGTTGGCATACCGCTGCGCTGACGATGCGCCTGCTGGTCGACGGCGAATTCCGGCCCGCAGGCGGCATCCTCGGCGCGGGCTTCGAGGAACTGCGCTGGCCAAAACCGGTACGCCCCGGCGATGAACTGCATATCGAGAGCGAGATACTGGAAGTGCGGATTTCGAAATCGCGCCCCGACCAGGGCATCGTGAAGGTGCGTACCACAACCTTCAACCAGGCCGGCGAGGCAGTGCAGGTTTTCACCGCCAACCTGATCGTCCAGCGGCGCCCCGCAGCCGCCGCGCAGGCAGAGGCATCATGAAGATTCTTGTACTCGGTGCCGGGGCCATGGGCGGCTACTATGGCGCTCGCCTGATCGAGGCGGGCGCCGATGTCACCTTCATGTTGCGGCCCGGCCGTGCGCGAGCACTGGAACAGGCTGGCTTGGCCGTGCGTAGCGAACTTGGCGATTTCCATCGCCCGGTAAAAATGGTCCTGGCCGGTCAGGTCGCCGCGCAGTTCGACCTGGTCCTGCTGGCATGCAAGGCCTACGACCTTGCCGACGCGATCCGGACCGTCAGCCCGGCCGTTGGCCGGGACACTGCGGTATTGCCTCTGCTCAACGGCCTTGACGCCTATGACCGGCTCGACCAGTGCTTTGGCAGGCAACGCGTGCTGGGTGGAGTCGCATACATCGCGACAACGCTGGCGGCGGACGGAACCGTCGTGCATGCCGGCCGCATGGACCGGCTGGTAGTCGGCCCGCGCGCCGCGCAGGCGTCGGCATTGGCCGCGGATTTCCATGCGCTGGTGTCCAGGGCGGCGGGTACGCGTGAGCTATCGGGCGCCATCGGGCAGGAGCTGTGGAACAAGTGGGCCATGATTGCCGCCGGCGCAGTGATGACATGCCTGATGCGCGGGACCGTGGCGGACATCATGAAGACCCAGGATGGCCGCCGCCTGATGCTTGACGCGATTGCGGAGTGCCGCACGGTGGCGCAACTGCACGGCCATGCCATCCCTGAACCCGTTGTCGCTGCCATGCAGGCCCGACTGCTGGACGAAGCATCGACCTGGGCTGCCTCGATGATGCGGGATATTGCGCAGGGCGCCCCACGCATAGAAGCCGACGTCATCGTCGGCGACCTCATCAAGCGCGCAGCCGGGTACGGGCATGAACTTCCGTTGAGCCGTGCGGCATATTGCCACCTGCAGGTCTATCAGGGCCAGCGCGCTGCGCACCAGACTGCTGGCTGAGCAGTCCTCGCCCATTCATGGAAATCACGAATCACGACATGACTACCTTTTCCTCCCTGTTGCAGCGCACGGAAGGCAGCGTGCTGGTCCTTGCCATCAACAATCCGGGTAAACGCAACGCCATCGCGGCGGATCTCTATGACAATATCCGCGCCGCACTGGCCAATGCCGCAGAGGATCCGGCGGTTGGCGCGATCGTGCTGACCGGGGCCGGCGACTACTTCTGTGCGGGCGGCGACCTGGAATTGATCAGCAAGCGGCGCGAACTGACCTACGAGGAGCGCATCGAGAGGCTGGGGCATCTGCACGACGTGGTGTGCAAGCTGCGCGACTTTCCCAAGCCGATCGTCGCAGCGGTCGAAGGCGGTGCGGCAGGTGCGGGCTTCTCGCTGGCACTGGCCTGCGATTTGCTGGTGGCTTCCGCCGGCGCAGCGTTCTCGATCGCCTATGTGAAGGTGGGGCTGACACCGGATGGCGGCATCACCGGCCTGCTGGCGCAGAGCCTCTCGCGGCAGGTGCTGACGCAGTTGGCGTTGACTGGCGACCGCATCACGGCCGAGCAACTTCAGCACTTCGGCGTCGTCAATCAACTGGTTGAGGCGGGCCAGGCCGGCGCGGCGGCGATCGCGCTGGCGGCGCGGCTTGCCCAGGGCCCACAGCAGGCACTGGGATCAATCAAGGCGCTGTGCCGCCATGCGCACGAGCGCTCGCTCGATGAGCAACTCGAGGCTGAACGGGGCGCGATGGCCGTGGCCCAGGGCAGCGCCGAAGCCGCGGAGGGCATTGCCGCCTTCCTGGGGAAACGTCCTGCGGATTTCGCCAGGCTGCGCCGCGGCGATCCGGCATAGCCGCGGCACAGGCGGGCTGACCGCATTGCCACCGGGCCTTAGATACTATGGAAGGGCTGGCCCAAGTAAGCCCCTGGAGTAAAACGAGGATTCGGATAACCCGTTTTTCGAAAG